>JASLKK010000012.1 GCA_030747595.1 Acidimicrobiales bacterium
GCGGCGCGTTATGTGGCGCGTTACTGCCGATAACGGTCTTCCTCGCTGTCAAGGTTACCGGTGGGCCCGGTTTGGCCTCTTGGGATCGAGCTTTGGTGGGGGTTTAGCTGTGTCGGGGCGCGTGTGGTTAACCGTCGGAACGGTGGAGGAGCTGATGGACCCGGTGCCGGTAGGCCAGGAAGTCGGGGTGCTCCTTCGTGGTGAGCTGATCGCGAGGCCGGCTGAGGTCGATGTCGATCATTTCGAGCACGGTGCCGGGTGACTTCCCGAGGGCGACGACCCGGTCCGCCAGGTAGACGCTCTCATCGATGTCATGTGTAACCAGGACGACCGTGATTCCCAGGTCGGCGTGAATCTTGAGCAGGAGGTCTTCAAGGCCCGCTCTGGTCTGGGCGTCGACGGAGGCAAAGGGTTCGTCCATGAGCAGGATGCGAGGGTTCACCGCCAGCGCTCTGGCAATTGCGACGCGCTGTTGCATTCCCCCGGAGAGTTCCCACGGATACTTGCCCTCGTGCCCGGTGAGGCCGACGCTCTCGAGGGCCTCGGCCGCCCGCTCCCGTCGTGTCGCCCGGTTCAGGTGTTTCAGCGGGAACTCGACGTTTTGCCGTATGCGGAGCCATGGAAACAGCGATCGGCCGTAGTCCTGAAAGACCATCGCCATTTCCTCTGGCACTCCGTCGATCGGCGTGCCACGAACGGTCACCGTGCCTTGGCTCGGCCGGATGAGCCCGGCCATGATGCGCATCAGGGTGCTCTTGCCGCACCCCGATTGCCCCACGATGCAGGACACGGAGCCCGCGGGCACCTCAAAGGAGATTTCCCCTAACGCTTCGAAGGCGGCCTGACCCTGACCGTAGGTGTGACGCACCCGGTCCACGGCCAGTGCGTGTCCCCTATTCGGATATTCCATCCCATCTGTGACACTCATGCCTCGGCGATCCTCGCCATCCCGTGGTGCCAATGCAGCAGTCGACCTTCCACCCACATGAGGATGCCATTCAGGATCAATCCCACGACCGCCAGGACGATCATGGTCGCCCAGAGGTCGGGGTAGTCGAAGAACAGCAGGTCTGCCTGCAGTCTCAGCCCGAGCCCGTTCGTGGCCCCTGCGAACTCCGAGATGATCGTCATGATCAGCGCGAACCCGACGCAGATCCGCATCCCCCCGAAGATCTTGGGCGCCGCCGATGGAAGGAAGATTCCCGTGATCTGCCTGTGGAACGGCACCTTGAACAAAGCGCCGACCTGCTTCCGCTGCTCATCGACGGCGGCAACGCCGTCGATGGTGTTGATGAGCACCGGCCAGATGACGGCAAAGGCGATCAGGTAGACCTTGGGACCGTCGCCGATCCCGAAGACGACGAGCCAGATGCCGAGGAGTGCCGGTGGTGGGATCGCCCGGACGAAGTTGATGATCCAGCTCGTGTACTGCCGGGCCACCTCGCTGAGTCCGAGTGCCGTACCGATGGTGATCCCGAGAAAGACCGCCAGCATGTAGCCCCTGAGCATCCGCCACATACTGGGAACCACGTCCTCGAAGAACCCGTCGCCAAGGAAGAGGTCGGAGGCCGACGAAGACAGGTACGCCGGTTCACCGAAGCCACCTGTGTCGGCCCAGAGATGGGGGAACACCGTCGACGGGCTAGGGAAGAAATACGACTCGGACCGCTGGGTGAAGAACTGCCACAGCAGCAGGGCGCCACCGATCGAGATAGTTGCCGCAACGCCGGTGATGGCACGCTCGCGGATCCTCATGCGTCCAGCCCCACCCTCCAGCCGAAGAACCTGGTGTCGATCGCACCCAGTCCGAAGTTGAGTGCGAGCGAGAGCACGCCGGCGACCATGGTGGCCCCATAGATGGTGGCCAGGTCGCCACCGCCAATGCCGACGTGGGCCAGGTATCCGCCGATACCGGTGCCATCGGGGATGAAGATCTCGACGGCGATCTCGACGACGATCGCTATCGAGGCAGCGACGCGGATGCCCGTGAACACGAACGGGGACGCCGAGGGGAAGCTGATTCGCCGGATCACACCGAATCTGTCCTCGCTGAAACTACGTGCCGTCTGCTTTGCGACTGGGTCGACCGAGGCGAAGCCGGTGCGCGTGTTGAACAAGATGGGCCACGTGCACGCGATGGCGACGGTCACAGACCTGCTCATGAGACCTCGCTGGAAAACGGCGATCAGGAGCGGGGCGTAAGCGATGCCGGGCATCGGCCTGACCATCTCGATGACCGGCAGCAACAGCTTGCGGGCAATCGTCGAGGTGGCAATGAGCGCCCCCAGCGTGACCCCGCAGACGATGGCCGCACCGAGCCCGACCGCTACACCCTTCACCGTCACCCAGACCTCTCCGAGGAATGAGGGGTCGGTGAGCAGCATGCCCATCTTGGCAAAGATGGCCGATGGTCGCGGAATCGACCCGACATCGACAATGCCGAGTGCTACGGCTAACTCCAGGATGCCGACGAAGACGGCCAGACCGACCGCCCCGCGGATCCGTGGGGCGGTCGGTGGCAACCGCTTTAAAGGAGGCAATGCTGTCTCCCCGATCTATTTGCCTTGCTCAGCCCTCCGGGAAGGCGACGAATGGTTCAACGTCGAAGGTCTCGGCGATGAGGCCGACTTCTGCTGCCAGGTCTACCGAGGGCTGAATGTTTGCGACCTCGGTGGTGGTCCGGTATTCGGTGAGGGCGATGACCGCCGCCAACTCAGGGGTGAGGGCCGTGTAGGTCGGGAGGAAGGCCCGGAAGCCCGCCTCGTCGGCATGCATCAACTCCACCACCTCGGACCATGCGGCGCGTGCGCGCCGGATGGTCTCCTCGTTCTGACCTGCCCATGGCGCCATGGCCATGAAGCCACCGGACGTACCCTGCGCGACCCGACCACCGAACATGTCGTCGGCGATGACCTTCAGGCCCTGCATCTGGCCGATCGTAGTAAACGGTTCGAGGGACAGCATGGCGTCGATCGACCCCGACATGACCGCGGGGATCTGCTCGGTTACTGGAACGGCGACGATCTCTACGGTCGAGGCGTCCATGCCGGCGTCCTGGAATGCCGTCAGCAGCGCGACGTGGAACACAGATCCCATCGCACCAACGCCCACGGTGCGACCGGCGAGGTCGGCGAGGGTCTCCATGTCGGAGTCCGGGCTGACCAAGACCTTGCCCTGGGCCGCTGCGAGTACCGCGCCGTCGATGACGGCCCTGAACGGTGCGCCGTTGGCCCACATCGCGGCGAGCGGATGCCACGCGGTGATACCCATGTCGCCTTCACCGGCGGCGACGAGCTGCGCGGCTGCCGGCCCCGACGCGGCGGTCTCGATGGCCACCTCCAGGCCGTGGGCGGCATAGTGGCCACACCTGGCGGCATAAATGATCGGAGCGACGTCGACGATCGGCACGACCACGACACGCAAGGGCAGCACGTCATCGGCAACCTCTGTCGACCGACCAAGCGGACACTCAGCGTCGACTGCGACCAGAGCGGTACCGACGATGCTTGAGCCGCCTGGGGCGTACTCATAGATGACGTTGGCGTTGGACGCCGCGATGTCACCAGAATCGGCGTGACCGATCACGGTGATCTTCTGTGAGCCACAGTCGCCGAACGCGTCACACGACATCAGGCCAATGATCCCCGAGTAGTCAGTCACAGAACTCAGGTATTCGCGTACCCCAGCCCGGTCGATGACCAGCGTGCCGTCGTCGTCGTAGCTGGCCGCAGCGATCGCGTCGAGCAGCAGCGTCGTGGCGTCATAACTGTGCGCCCAGAACGGCGCCGCTGGGTCCTCGCCCCACTCGGCGTTGTAGGCAGCCAGGAACGAATCGGCCGTCTGGCCGGTCGACTGGTTCGTGTTAATGCCGTAGCGGATATCCGGACCCGAGAAATACAAGCCCTCGGATTCCGGAATAGCCATGAAGTTGCTGTTCAGCAGGCCGTCGGCCGCCATCATCGTCGTGTCACCCAAGCCAGCGACCTGGCTTGCCTGCTGGATGATGAAGTCACCCTCGGGTTGGAAGATCGGAAAGAACAGCATCTCCGGGGAACCCGCTGCGATTTCGGTCAACACCGGAACCATGTCCGTGTCGCCCTTGTTCACCGCGGTGAACGTAGTGATTGCCCCCCCGTGGGCCTCGAACGCATCGGCGAACGCCTGGGCCAAACCCTGCGTGTACGGATCTCCGTCATGGATCGCCGCAGCCGTCGTCACACCGAGCACCTCGATGGCGAAGCCAGCCGCCGCCGCGCCCTGGTACAGGTCGTTGTGAGCGGTCCGGTAGTAGCCCGGGTAGTTGTTCGAACCGGCCGTGCCAGCCAGGTCGCTGGTGAGCGACGGCGAGGTGTTCGATCCCGAGATCATGACCATGCCGGCCTCGCTGATCAGCGGAGCCGCAGAAGCCGCAGCGCCCGAACACGACGTACCGATCACGCCCACGACGTCCTCGTCGGCCACGATCGTCTGAGCGGCCGCCTGGCCACCATCAGCCGAACACAGGTCGTCCAGACCCGTGCCGATCGTGACGTCGTGGCCACCAATGGATCCGTAGTCGCGAATAGCGAGTTCGACACCGCGCTGGTTCGGAATGCCGAGGAACGCCACATCACCGGAAATCGCGTTCAACGACCGAATCTGGATGTCCTCACCGGAATCCACTTCAACAGTGCCCAACGAACCATCACCCAGATGGTCGGCAACCGTGGCGACCTCCTCTGGAGCCGGTGCAGCCGTAGTAGCCGGTGCAGCCGTAGTAGCCGGTGCAGCCGTAGTAGCCGGTGCAGCCGTAGTAGCTGGTGCAGCCGTAGTAGCCACAGAAGCAGCGGTGTCTTCGGTGGCGTCAGAGCCGCATGCCGCGGCCATCAGGGCGAGTGCAGTGAGAATCGCCAACGGCAAACGCCAAGTGCTTCTACGTCCAAACTTCATGAGGTCCCCCAGTCATAATTTCCTCCGACTCCGTCGCCGGACTTCAGCCCTATGTATTAGCCATATGGTAAGATAGAGGATAAACTAGGTCTGCTCTTGACGCAAGTGGGTCCTTCAGGGTTCGGGTCAATGCATCATTGATACCGTCCGGGTAGTGAACGACAGGCCCTGGATCAGAGGGGGTAGCCGCCGCAGGTTGATGACCAGCGCATTGCAGGCCGTGGCTGCCAACGGTCCATCATCGGTATCGGGTCGATCCATCGCTCGTACCGCTCAGGTACACCATGCCCAGGTCCAGCAGATGTTCGGATCGGTTGACGATCTCGTCACGTTCGCAGTCCTAGAAGAGCGGGATCGCTTTATTCAAGAGACGCTCGGTAACTCGAGTGACCTGCCCGACCCGCTCGCAGCTGCCGACTACCCGGAGTTCTGGCGCGCCATCGCCCAAGTCCTGCTCGACCCCGGTCCCGTCGATCTCAGCGTCCTCGCTGACGGTGGACCCGTCGAGTTGATCCGTGGTCGGTTGACGGCGATTGGCCCAGATCGTGACCCGCTGTTCGAGACCGCTATAGCAGCGACGTGGGCGGCGATCCCGCTGGGCGCTCTAGTCTTCGCCGATCCGCTATGTAGGGGACTCGGGATTAGCGATGAAGACTGGGGCGCGTGTTGGACTCGGCTCGGTGACCGGGTTCGCTCTTTGGCCGACGTAGCGGCCCTTCCACTCTTTCCAACACGGGTTGAGCCGACTAGTTCGGTTGATGAAACGCTTCCGGGTGGCCGCGGTCGGGAGCGCTTGCTGCACACCGCCGAAACGCTTCTTGAGACGCGTCTCGAAACTGCAGTAACTGGGCGTGAGCTTGCTGCCGCAGCAGGGGTCAACTATGGCCTCGTGAACCACTACTTCGGCACGAAGACTGCCGTCTTTGACGAAGCTCTGGTGCACCTCCACCAGCGCTTCTTGAGGGATGTCCTCGATGTCGAGGATGCGATGGCGCACGGTGTCTTCGATGTGTTCTCTCGGCACCGCGCCTTCCTTCGGGCCTGGGCCAGTCGACTCCTTGGTGACCGGCCGCCGCCCGAGTTCGAGTTGCGCGGTATGGAACGGCTCATGGAGGAGATGCTGGCCGCGCGAGGTATCGGGCTACGCGATCGGGCAGCTCACCTCCATACCGCCGGCGATGCCCTCGCGTCTATCGCGCTCCAGTTGGGATGGACGATCTTGCGGCCCTTGCCTTCGGCCGTCGATCCCCGCGGCATGGCCGAGATCGCGACGCACCTCCAGGCGATCAACGCGTGGCTGGTTCACGGCTCAGAGTGATCGTCATGTCGCAGTTGAAGAGGCGACAGAATCGACAAGTCTTACCGATGGGCTAACATCCTGTGCTGTGATCCTAGGGCCACAGGAGGGCATGGGGCGTTGGTTACAGGCAGTCTGGGATGAGCGTCGAAGTCGTCCTCGTGTCTGCCCTGATCGTCGCATTCGCGGCGTTCGGCCAGACGGTTGCCGGTTTCGGGTTCAGTCTGCTCGCCGTGCCGCCGCTCGGACTCGTCATCGACCCGAAAGAGGCAGTGGCGGTAGCAACCGTGTTGCTGGTTGCGAACAGTGCGCTCCTTGCGTGGGGTGAGCGGCGCCACATCGACCGAGGGGCGGTTCGGCTACTTCTTCTAGGTGCGTTGCCGGGCCTTCCTGTGGGCCTAGCGCTGCTCGCGGCGATGCCAGTCGTTGCGTTGCGCTTCGCCCTGGCGAGCGCGATCCTCGCAGCGGTCGCAATCCTGGGGTCGGGTGTCCAGCTCTCCGGCAGTCGTGCCTCGGTCGAGTTCGGCGCCGGCTTCGCCACCGGGGTCTTGACCACGAGCCTCAGTGCCAACGGGCCGCCAACCGTGCTGGTGCTCCAGGCCCGGGGACTGGCGCCACATGCCTTTCGCCCGACCACGAGTGCCGTCCTAGGTCTGACCTCGGCCGTGGGTGTGGCGCTGTTCGGCTTTGCCGGTCGGCTGACGGATGAGGTACTGGGGGTGACCGTCGTCGCGATCCCGGCCATGATTCTCGGGTGGTCCATCGGGCTGCGGGTGCGAGGACACGTTGCTCCCGTTGCGTTTCGTCGGCTGATTCTCGGGCTTTTGGTCCTGGCTGCTCTGGCCACGATGGTCGCGGCTCTTTCCTGAGGCATCGGCTCGAGGGAAACCCATGGTTGACAGAACCTTACCGTTTGGATAAACACTCGACTATGGAACTTGGACTGCTGACTCTCGGCGACCACCGTGCTGACCCGGCGACAGGTGTACGCACCACGCAGGCCGAACGCCATCGCGACATACTGGAGTACCTCGACTACGCCGAACCGGCGGGGTTCGATGCGGTGTTCGTGGGGGAGCACCACTTCAGTGATTTCATCACTGCATCGCCGCCTGTGTTCCTGGGGTGGCTTGCGGGGCGAACTTCGACGATCACATTGGGTTCCGGCGTGACGTTGCTGCCTCATCATGATGCGGTGAAGGTCGCCGAGGACTTTGCCACCGTCGACGTCGTGTCAGACGGCCGGGCTGAAGTCTGGGTCGGACGAGGGGTTGAGCCGTACGCCTATACCTACTTCGGTCAGGACGTTCAACGAGCTGTTGATATGCAACGGGAGGGTCTGGAACTGCTGCTGCGGTTGTGGACCGAATCCGATGTGACGTGGTCGGGCGAGTTCCGGCCACCGCTCAACGGTGTCACTCTGCAGCCCCGGCCTGTGCAGGAGCCATGCATCCCCATCAAGGTCGCCGTCTCACGCGAAGAGTCAGCTATCGCCGCAGCTGAGCTCGGCCTCGGTATCTCGATCACCATGTTGTCCTTCGACCGCAACCAGCTCGCCCCAGTGGTTGCTGCCTACCAAGAGGCCTTTTCCGACGCCGGCCACGCGCACAACCCCTGGGTAGACCTCCACGCTCACGTTCATGTGGCACCAACATCGCAGGAGGCTCGAGATCATCTCAGCATCTACCAGGCGCCCTTCCAACGCTGGGTGTTTGGCAAGCGGATGGGCGTGCACGAAGACGAGGTCGAGCTTCCGGCTCGCGTCACCGACTTCGCGAGCCCCGAGTGTGCGGTGGTGAACGGCAGCCCGGAAGAAGTGGTCGACCGCATCGGCGCCTTTACCTCGCTCGCGCCGATCGATCGTTTCACCATTCAGAGTGACTATGGCGGTCAGCCCTGGCCACTGGTGATGCGTTCCCTCGATCTGTTCGGCGGTGTGATGGACCAGGTCCGAGCGCTGCAACCGGCACCCGCCCTCGCCCAGGCATAGGAGTCAGCAATGGATGCACTCGAGCTCTTGTACACGACCAGGGCCATGCGTCGCCTGGCCCTGGACCCCATCGACGACGAAACTATCGCCAAACTCCTCGACGCCGCGATGCGCGGACCGTCGGGGGGTAACCGGATGCGCGTCCGGTTCGTCGTAGTCCGCGACCGCAGTACGAAGTCCGAGCTCCAGACGCTCTACGCGGACGGGATGAAGCAGCTCTACAGTGCACCGGCCCCACCACCGGACCCCAACGACCCGGCGGGGCCACCGGACCCTGCAACCGTCAAGACCGCAGGCTGGCTGGCAGAAAACCTGGTGGACGTCCCAGTCTTGATCTTCGTAGTCGGGCTCCCGGGGTTCGGCTCCACGTCGTTCCCGATTGCCTGGCAGTTCTGTCTCGCTGCCCGTGCCTGCGGTCTCGGGACGACCTTCACCACCGTGCTCCGGTTCCATCAAGAGGAGACCGACCGACTCATCGGGATTCCCGAAGATTCCGACTGGGAGTTCCACGCAATGATCCCGGTGGGAAAGCCGCTGGGCAACTGGGGGCTCGCCAAGCGTCCCCCTGTGAACCGTTTCACCTACGACGAGACGTTCGGCAACCCTGTCGACTGGAAAGTGGACCAGCCATGCTGGAACCCAGCCTTGTAGTGGACGATCAGGGCCAACAGGGGGCATCGGACATGCCTGACTACCGCGGCCTCATGACACGGTTCCGGTGGGCCTACGTCAGCATGAGCACCGAGGGCCTCGCAGAGGTTTTGGCCCCCGGCTTCAGGTGGAACCTCCACTACTTCAACGTTGATGATCCGCTGCCGACCGGCAGGGTCCTCAGCGGTCTGGACGAGATGATCGAAGAGCTTCGATGGCGAAAGAAGAACTGGGCCCGTGTCCGGTTCAACTTCCTGGCCGAACGCTTCGCTCCCCGCCTGGTGGTGCAGACCTTCCGGATGTCCGCCATCGACGTGAAGGAAGAGCGGGCCTTCAAGGTCGACGTCGTTGACCTCTACGACATCACGGAGGATGAGCGCATGCTCACGAAGAGCACCTACTGGAAGTACCAGCAGCCGGATCCGACAGAAGCGAGGTTGGTGTAGTGGTGACACAGACGAGCATCTACGAGACCGAGTTGCCCATTCGGGACGCTGTCCTGAAGGCCCACGCGGCACTACTCGAGCACTGGGCCTCCCCGGGGACATGGTGGTCGGCGACCGAGCGCTTCGCCATCGTCAACGAGGTGCGTACGGCCTGGGACGCCGACCAGTTGTCGCCGTGGGTCAGGCCTTCGACCGTGGATGGCCTCGTGGCCGATGACCATGTGCTGCCGGCTGCGGTGGTGGACATCATCTGGCGCATCACCAACCACACCTCGACGCTCACCCGCGACTGGTACGACTCGTTTGTCCCGGACCAGGTGAGCGCAGAACAGTACGTGGAGGTTCTCAGCCTGGTCTCAATGGCGAACATGGTTGACCGATTCGCCGACTCGTTGTCGATGGATCGCCTCGCCCTATCCGAGCCCCGAGCCGGAGAGCCGAGTCGATACCGACCCGACGGCGTCGAGATCGCCCGGCACTGGGTTCCGACCGCTTCCCTCGAGGACACCCACTGGTCCCCGGACATGCCCATGGAGGCGCCCAACGTCCGCCGGACCCTGAACCTCGTTCCCGCCGAGGCCGCGATCTTGTGGATGCTCATAGACGCCCACTACATCGCCGGAGGAATCCTCAGCGAGCTCGATTCCGGCCGGAACTGGTCGATCGAGCGTCCACACTTCGAACTGCTCGCCACCCGTACCTCTGCTCTTAACGAGTGCTTCTATTGAGCGACCACCCACGCGGTCCTACTCGGTCAGAGTGGGCAAGGTGAGGAGATTTCGCTGGAGGTGGCGACGGGACCCGGACACGGCGATTGCGGGGTCGACAACGGTGAGCTGGTGGCGCGGTTGGTCGACGCGACATTCGGGCGAGGTGACTTGGACGAGGTGAAGGCGGAGGTCAGGTCGACCATGGGTGACGCTGTCCTCGTCGACTGTCTGACCGTGATAGCTGGCTTCCACATGGCCAACCGGCTGGTCAACGCGACCGGTGCTCCAATCGACCCGTTCATGGTCGAGCCCACGAAGGCAGTTGCGGGCGTGCTCGGGGCGAACGAGTTCCTCAGCCGCGTGGACGCACCGGGATGATCCGGTCGCTGGCTCAATGAAGAACACGGGGCAGTTCTACATCGATGGAAGTTGGGTGTCCCCGGTGGGCGCTGACACGCTCGACGTGATCAACCCGGCGACTGAGGAATCCGTTGCCACAATCGCCATGGGCGGCCCGGCCGATGTGGATGCCGCGGTAGCAGCGGCGAAGGCCGCGTTCGCGACGTATTCGCTGACGACCGTCGACGAGCGTCTGGACCTGTTGGACAGGGTCCGTTCGGCCCTCCGACCCCGCCTCGAGGAGTTCGCCGAGGCGATCACCTTGGAGATGGGGGCACCACGGGGCCTGGCGAGGGCGATGCAGGCAGAGATGGGGATCTACCACGTCACCACGGCGATGGAGGTGCTGAGTACCTACGAGTTCGAGTACGTCAAGGACACAGCCCTGATCGTGAGAGAGCCACTGGGCGTGGTTGGGATGATCACCCCGTGGAACTGGCCCATCAACCAGTTGGCCTGCAAGGTCGCTCCAGCCTTGGCGGCCGGGTGCACGATGGTGGTGAAGCCCTCGGAGGTCTCGCCATTGAGCGCAATCGTCTTCGCGGAAGCCCTCGACGAGGCAGGAGTTCCCGCTGGCGTCTTTAACCTGGTCAACGGTGACGGGCTGAACGTGGGTGCATACCTGTCGGCCCATCCTGACATCGACATGGTGTCCTTCACCGGTTCGACCCGGGCGGGCATCGAGGTCGCCAAGAATGCGGCACCGACCGTAAAGCGCGTCGCACAGGAACTCGGTGGGAAGTCCGCCAACATCATCCTCGACGATGCCTGCTTCGAGGAGGCGATAAGCCGTGACGCGTTCGAGATGTGCCTCAACTCGGGCCAGTCCTGCAACGCCGGCACCCGCATGCTGGTCCCACGAGACCGCATGGACGAGGCGGCCCGACTGGCCGAGCTGGGGATGGACCAGCTGTCCGTCGGCGATCCACAAGACCTGGCAAACACCGTCGGGCCGGTCGCGTCCGAAGCCCAGTGGATCAAGATCCAGGAGTTGATCCAGATCGGCATCGACGAGGGTGCCACCCTGGTCTGCGGGGGCTGCGGGCGACCCGATGGGTTGGACACCGGCTTCTACGTGCGACCCACCCTGTTTGCCGACGTCACCAACGACATGCGCATCGCCCGGGAGGAGATCTTCGGTCCGGTTCTGGTGATCATCGGTTACGAGGATGACGACGACGCCGTGGACATCGCCAACGACACGTCGTACGGGCTCTCGGGCTACATCTCGGGTAGTCACGACCGGGCACTTGCGGTCGCCCGCCGGATCAGGACTGGAGCCATGCACCTGAACGGAGCCGGCCCCGACCTCCACGCACCCTTCGGGGGCTACAAGCAGTCCGGCAACGGCCGTGAATGGGGCAGGCACGGCTTCGAGGAGTACCTGGAGACCAAGGCAGTGCTGGGAGCTGGGAGTTGAGGACTGGCCGGAGAGGGGATTCATGACCGACCACGACATGGCAATGCTGACAGAGCTGGCGGAGATCGTCGCAGCCAGGACGCAGATGATTCGGTCATGAGCGAAAATGAGTACATGGGCCAGGGCCGGATCAGCCGGCTGCGCGAAAGCGCCATGGCCCCCGGCGTCGCTGCTTTCGACTGATCCACTGGGAGCAACCCATGACCAACATCCACTTTTCGCCACTACCCGATGTGGAGATCCCCGATTCCACGGTCACCGACTACGTGTTCCGCAGCGCCGGCACCCACCCCGACCTTGTAGCGATGATCGACGGCGTCACCGGCTCGAGCCACACCTTCGCCGAGCTCACCACCGCGATCCGTGCCCTAGCGGGCGGGCTCACAGCTCGCGGCCTTGAGGTAGGCGCCATCGTTGCGCTGATGGCGCCGAACATGCCGGAGTTCGCGATCGTGTTCCATGGTGCAGCCGTGGCGGGCTTGGCGACGACGACGCTGAACCCCACCTACACCGCCGAAGAGATTCGCCATCAACTCATCGATTCGGGCGCAGTCCTGCTCTTCACGATCGAGGCGCTGGCACCGCTCGCCACCGAGGCCATCGAAGGGACAGCTGTCACCGACGTGATCTTCCTCGACAAGGCCGAAGGGTCCCAGCGCCTAGTCGGCATGTACGGGACCCCGAGCAATCAGGTAGCCGTCGACGTGGATGAACACGTGGTGACCCTGCCGTATTCGTCGGGCACTACTGGCCTGGCCAAAGGGGTCATGCTGACTCACAAGAACCTCGTGGCGAACCTCGCTCAGTGTGGGCCAGTCCTCGACGTACACCATGGGGAAGCCACCCTCGCTGTGCTGCCGTTCTTCCACATCTACGGGATGCAGGTCCTGATGAACAACCTGCTCGCCAACGGTGCAACGGTCATCACACTGCCGCGATTCGACTTCGTGCGTGCTCTCGAACTCTTCCAAGAGCACCGCATCACGAAGTTCTACGCCGTCCCACCGATGATTCTCGCCCTGGCCAAACAGCCCATCGTCGACGACTACGACCTGTCGTCGCTGTCACTCATCATGTCCGGAGCGGCGCCGCTCGGAGGAGACCTAGCCGATGATGCCGCGAAACGGGTCGGATGCGAGGTCGTGCAGGGCTTCGGCATGACCGAGCTCTCTCCGGTGAGTCACGCAACGCTGGCCGGCCAGGGCAAAGCCGGGTCTTCTGGCGTCACGATCCCGAACACCGAGTCACGGATCGTCGACGAGGCAGGCAACGACGTGCCTGCGGGCCACGACGGTGAGCTGTGGGTGCGGGGACCGCAAGTGATGAAGGGGTATCTCAACAACGAGGGGGCAACCGCTGCGACCATTGATCGCGACGGCTGGCTGCATACCGGCGATGTCGGCCACATCGACAGCGACGGTCACCTGTTCATCGTGGACCGGCTCAAGGAGCTCATCAAATACAAGGGGTTCCAGGTTGCCCCCGCAGAGCTGGAGGCCCTCCTGCTCACGCACGACGCAGTGGTCGACTGCGCCGTCGTTGGGATTCCCGACGACGAGGCCGGGGAACTACCCAAGGCCTTCATCGTACTGAATCCCGAAGCGACCGCTAACGAGGCTGACCTGCGTGAGTTCGTAGCCGGCAAGGTTGCGAGCTACAAGCAACTGCGAGCCGTCGAGTTCATCGACGAGATTCCGAAGTCGGCCTCCGGCAAGATCCTCCGCCGATTCCTTCGCAGCGGCGCGTGATCACATGAGATCGGCCTAGCTCATGCCGATCGATTGGATCTAGCGCGTTCCTGATTCGCCCAAAACGCGTTCCCAGGGCCACCGGAGCATCTCCGAGAACCCCTTCGTTGTAGGGGTGTGGGGGTTTCGCGCCACCCTCTACGAGGGCGAGGGCGGCGCGTTATGTGGCGCGTTACTGCCGATAACGGTCTTCCTCGCTGTCAAGGTTACCGGTGGGCCCGGTTTGGCCCGTTGGGAGCTGGTCATGAGATAGGGGCGAAGCCGGGGATGGACGCTCCCGGTTCGAGCTCGAACGCGCGGAACTGCATGGGCTGGTCGCAATACAGGCAGGCCGGGTCGATGTCGGTCGGCAGGGTGGCGAGCATTCGAACCCCTTCGGTGAGCTCGACCATTAACACGGTGTAAGGAGGGGCAAGCGGGTAGCCGGCGAAGTACTCGCGGTGAAAGGTGGTCCAGGACCACAGACGGGCGGTGCCGGCCATGTCGCGCCACGTCGCCGGTTGCCCACACCGCGGGCATGGGTCGCTCTCAGGTGGGCACGCCATGGTGCCGCAGCCGTCACAGCCAGATAGCCGCAGTACGCCTTCAGCCAGCCCGGCCCAGAACGGCTCAGCGGCTGGCTCGCGGGGAGGAAGGTGACCGCTCACGTCCACAGCACGCACCCCCCGGCCATCGGAGTGACGCACATGTAGCAGGCGGTCTGGGCGCCGCTGACCTGGCGCTCGCCAGCCTCGCCCCGCAGCTGACGGACCGCTTCGGCCACCAGGTTCATGCCCTGCATGTAGGCCTCTGAAGTGTGGCCACCGCTGGTGTTGAGCGGTAGCAATCCGTCGCGGGTGATGTGGCCGGCTTCGACGAACCGGGCCGCTTCGCCACGCGGGGTGAAGCCGAAGCCGTCGAGGGCGAACAGCACCGAAGGGGTGTAGTTGTCGTAGATCTGGATGAGGTCGATGTCGCTCGGGGCAAGGCCGGCCATGGCGAACATCTCGGCTGCGGCGGCCTGCGACGGGCGGTGATAGAAGTCGGCCGCGCTGTAGTGGGCGCCCTGATCCGCTGATGCGGCCAGTCCCCCAATGGCGACTGCTCGCCCGGCCGGACCCGCCGGAGTGTTGGTGACGATGAGCGCCACCGCCCCATCGTTCACCATGCAGTAGTCGAACAGCCGCAACGGTTCGGCGATGAGCCGGGCGCCGTCGTAATCGGCGTCGGTCATCGGCTGGCGGAACACGGCCGCCGGGTTGAGAGCGGCGTTGGCCCGGTTGGAACGGGCCACCTGACGAAGGGCGGCGGAACAGTCGCCGAACTCGTGACTGTAACGGCGAGCCATCAGCGCCGAGTGTGCGGCCGGACCCCCCATGGCGTGCATGGCCTCGAACAACGTATTGGTGCCAGGCGCAGCGGAATCCTCGTAGGTGGCCAGCCGCGACAACGCCAATACCAGGAGAACCGTGTCGGCGGAGCCAGCTGCCACAGACTGCACCGCGTGCTGCAGGGCGGGCACGACCCACCGGCCACCCGAGGCGTACTCGACGGTGACCCGCAGATCGCGGAGCCCCTCGCGCACGGCGAGCTGATCCCAGGGCAGCCCCATGGTCGTGAGCGCGTCGATGTCGGCGCGGGCCAGGTCGGCATCGGCCAAGGCGGCATCGATGGCCATGGCGGCCAGATCGAGCGGCGGTACCGCCTCGGATCGGACCTTGAGGGCGGCGTAGTCGGTGGAGCCGACGCCGATGATCGATGCTGCGCCCCGTAGTGGATGGTGCCGCTCAGCCATAGGCCCCGTCCGTCGCGGCTGCCGCCAACTCCTGGCGGATCTCGTCGCCGTGTTCGCCGAGCAACGGGGCACGGGTACGGACGCCGGCCGGAGTTTCGGCGAACCGGAAAGGGCTTCCGGCGATGGCGGCGGGGCGTGCCGAGCCGGGATGTTCGACCTCAACGATCATCTCCCGCTGGCGCAGATGGGCATCGCTGAACAGGTCGCTCGCCGTCTGCACCGGGGCGGCGGGAACCCTGGTGCCGATGGCATCGAGCACCTCGGCCCTGGTGCGCGACGCGATCCAGGCGGCCACGATCTCGTTGGCTTCGTCGTCGTGGACGAGACGGGCCTCATCGGAGGCGAAGCGTTGGTCGACGGCTAGCTCGGGCCGGCCCATGACGTCGGCCAGGTTGGCCCATTCGTGAGCGAACACAGCGGAGATGCACACGAAGCCGTCCCGGGCCTCGAACGTGTTGTACAGCGACCACAGGGGATGGCGGTTGCCGGCCGGGATCGGATCCTCACCCGTATAGCCGTACTGGTAGACGATGCGTTCACACAGCGAGACCATGGCGTCGTACATGGCGATGTCGACGTACTGGCCCTCGCCGGTGCGTTGGGCCGACAGCACGGCGCTGACGACGCCGAGCGCGGTGATCGCACCCGGGAAGAGGTCGCCGATTCCGGGTCCGGCTTTGGTCGGCTCACCCGGCGGGCCGGTGACACTCATGAACCCGCTCATGGCCTGCGCGATGTAGTCCATCGCCGGGCGATCGTTGAGCTCGGTCGCGCCACTGCGGGGATCGCCGAACCCTCGAAGCGAGGCGTACACCAGGGCCGGATTGACCTCCCGCAGCGTCTCATAGCCGACCCCGAGTCTCTCCAGCACTCCCGAGCGGAAGTTCTCGACCACAGCGTCGGAGGTGCTGGCGAGCGCCAACAGCTCGGCGCGGCCATCATCGGTCTTGAGATCGACCACGATGCTGCGCTTGTTGCGGTTGATGCTTTGGAAGTAGCCGCCGAAGTGGCGCTCGGAGTCGTCGGCCATATAGGGCCCTACCGCTCGCATGGGGTCGCCGGTCGGGTTCTCGACCTTGATGACATCGGCACCCATGTCGGCCAGCAGCATCGTGCAATACGGTCCGGACAGCATCCAGGTCAGATCGAGGATGCGGATGCCGACCAACGGCCCGGCCGCCTGATGCGGTGCCGTCATCGACCGGCCAGTTTGGTCGCCACCCAATGCTGGATGTGGTGCGATCCGTGTTCGCTCAGCTCGGTGCGTTCGGCGTCGACCATCAGCCGCCCGTGACCGAAACCGCGGCTGTGCAGTCCACGCTGCACTCCTTCGCACACCGCCACGTCTTCGGGTTGGGTGTTCTCGGCCCGAAACCGGAACAGCTCTCGGTGATGCTCAGTCGGCTCGGCGTTTGGCAAGTACCAGTTCTCGACGAACTCACAATGATCGGCGTCCACGGGTCGCCACTGCGAAGTCATGATGTAGCCACCGTGCACGATCTGGATCCCCAGGTTTGGCAACACCGTCCAACTGGCCTGTTCGTCGCTGTCGATGTGGGCGTTGGCGGCCGCCGCCTGGGTCTTCTCATCCCGCAGCTTCATGCGCTGGCGCTGGTAGAGCGGGTTGAGTTCGATACGGAACGTGGTGAAGTCGATGAACTCGGCCGCCAGCGGCGGGTGCACGATCGCGCAGTGGTAGCACTCCGACCAGTTCTCCACCGGGATCTTCCAGTTGCACTTCATGATGTGGCTGTCGGTGTGGGCGAGCACGAGTGCTTCCGGCTCTGGTACGAACGCTGCTATCTCGGCTTCGAGCCCTGCCGCCTGCTCGGCAAGGGGTGCGGCGTCGAGGTCGAGGTTGACGAACACCAGTCCCGCCGTCACCTCCACTCCGACGGTGCTGAGGCCGTGCTCGGCAGCCGAAAAACCACTCACATTGTCGGAGTTACGAACTTTGACCAAAGTGCCGTCGAGGTCGAATATCCAGGCGTGATACGGACACACGATCCGGTTGACGTGACCCGAGTCGCACAGCAGATCGTGCCCTCGATGGCGACACACGTTGTAGAACGCACCGATCGACCCGTCCTCGGCTCGAATGACGATGATGTTCTGCTCGAACACCGATGTCGTGAAGTAGTCGCCCGGTTCTGCCACCTCCGAGACGTGACCCACGAAAATCCAACTGCGAAAGAAGATCTCTTCGCGCTCGAGGGCGACCACGGCCGGATCGGTGTAGAAGCGGGCCGGTAGCGAATTCGAGTTGGCCGCGTCGCCGGTGAGGCCGTGCTCGAAAGGATCGAGTCGCGTATCGGTCATGGAGCGTCCTCGCCATCGTCGCCGGCTCCGCCCGCGAAGGCTTCAGCATCGGCGTACGGGAACCACCAGAAGTCCTGTGGCTCGCAGTCGGGGTCGATCCACACCAACTTGGTCGACCGGAAGGTCTCCAGGCCTTCATTGCCGAGCTGACGCCCGAGCCCGCTGGACTTGGTGCCACCGAAGGGGCCGGCGTCGTTGTCGAGCAAAGGTGCGTTGATCCACACCATCCCGCCGTCGAGCTCCTCAGTGGCGCGCATCGCCTCTTTCATGTTGGTCGTGTACAGACAGGCGCCGAGGCCGAACATCGAATCGTTGGCGGCAGCCAGCGCCTCATCGAAGCTGTCGACCTTGCAGATGGGGGCGGCGGGGCCGAAGCTCTCGTTGCCGAAGATGTCCATGTCCGGCGTGCAGTCCGTCAGGATGGTCGGCTCGACGAACCAACCCTTGTCCTGACCGTCCGGCCTTCCGCCACCGAAGGTCAGGGTCGCGCCTTGATCCTGCGCTCTGGCTAGCACGCCCTCGTAGCGCGTGCGTTCCTTTTCGGCCACCATCGGGCCCATGTCGACGGCGTCGAGGCCGTTGCCGACACGCAAGGCTCTGGCGTGGGCGGCGAGCCGTTCGACGAACTCGTCGTGCACGTCCTCGTGGACGAAGAAGCGTTCGGCCGACACGCAGATCTGGCCGCAGTTCATGTAGGCCGCAAAGGCGGCGCCGCGGGCCACGACGTCTATCGGGGCCGACGGCATGACGATGAAGGGATCATTACCAGACGTCTCGATGAGGGTCGGTTTCATCATCTGCCCGCACGTGGCCGCGATGGCCCGGCCGGTCGGCACGCTGCCGGTGAATGCCACCATGTTCGTGCTCTCGTGCTCGACAAGGCGCCGCCCCGCTTCTCCCGCCCCTGTGACGACCTGAAAGAGCCCGGGCGGCAGATGCTTGTTGAACGCTTCGGCAAACAGCAACGTGGTGATCGACGTGTACTCCGAGGGCTTGGCGATGACCGCGTTTCCTGCGGCCAACGCGGCGGCGCCCTCCCATGCCAACAACGTCATCGGGTAGTTGAACGGCTGGATCGAGACGACCACCCCGAGGGGCAGCTTGAGGGTGTAGTTGAGATGACCGGCGACCGCGTTGCCCATGACCCGTCCCATGTCGTTGCGGCCAATCTCGGCGTAATAGCGGATGGCCGACACCGACCAGTCGACCTCGTCGGCCGATTCCTTGTACGGCTTGCCCATCTCGCGGGTGAGAGCTTCGGCCAGCGGGTGTTTCATGGCGGCGAGGTCGTTGGCGATGTCGTGCATCGCCTCGGCACGTTCAAGCCCGCTCAACGCCCACCAAGCGGCCTGAGCGGCGTGGCCCGCGGCGACCGCTTCATCGATCTCGTCGACGCTGGTCTCGGCCAGTTCGGTCAGCACCGCTTCGGTGGCGGGGTCGATGACGTCACGGCCTGCGGTGGCGTCGCTACGACGGAACTCGCCGTCGATGAGGACGGTCCGGTTGTAGTCGGTGAAGGTCTGCAGTCCACTCATGGGTTCACTTCCTGGGTTCGGGTCGAGGCGGAGCTAGCGGTGTCAAATCGTCTCTGAGGGCATTTGGCAACACTACGTGGGGCGGCAGGTTCGCGGTTGGTGACGATCACGATCAGTCAGCTGGCAGCAACGGCGTCGCTGCGCACCGAGGTGCTGGCCGGGCACGGCGGCACTGATCGGATCGTGAACTGGGCTCACGTGTGCGAGCTGCCCGAAGCGTGGCAGTGGGTCGGCGATCGCCTCGGAAAAGCAGTCAAGGAACCTTTCAGGCCCCCAACGCGACAACAGGTCAGGCGTGGTCGCTGGGCCTATCGGTTGGAGAGGCGGGCAGTGGTTCGGTGAACCGGCCTTCGGTGGCCCGGCGGAGCGTCCCCGCTTGCTCGGCGAGCCGGGCTTCTGGGTTGAGACGACGACCGAGGAGGTCGACCCGCAGTCCGGTGGTGTTGATTGTCGGGATCCCGGCTTCCGCTAGGCCAGCGAAACGCGAGGCTAGGGCCTCCTTCTTACGGACCTGGTGGGGTTGGAGCTCGTCGAACTCACGGGGGTCTATCGGCCTACCGAGCACCAGGGCGCCAGCTTCCACT
Source organism: Acidimicrobiales bacterium (assembly GCA_030747595.1). Lineage (NCBI taxonomy): Bacteria > Bacillati > Actinomycetota > Acidimicrobiia > Acidimicrobiales > Acidimicrobiales bacterium. The sequence goes on from JASLKK010000012.1 coordinate 19,803, forward strand.
GCTGACCGCACTAGGGCCTCGCCAGTAGGGGTGCGGACGATGATCCCGTTGAAACCCTCGTCATCGCCCGTTGGGGCCCCACCGGGCCAGACGTCGGCGGCTGCTATGTCGGCCGCTTCGCCAAGGGCGTCGGGGCAGAACTTGCAGCGGGTCTCAACCTTCCAGCCGGCCTCGTCTTCCCACATCTCGAGGTAGGTCCTTTCGAACGACCTGCCATCGGTGGTCTCGACCCGGGTGGGTCCGGGGTTTCCGTGGCCGCGGTAGCGGAACAGAGATACCTCATCCTCGTCTACACCTACTTCGGCGAGCACATCGGCTGATTTCTCGAGACGGGACTGGCCGCCACATACCAGGGCCAGTCGGGCCACACACAGGTCGTCGACCCGGGGGTCGGAGGCCGCGTGGGCGTGAAGGGCTCCCAGGTCACAGGGCTTGGCGATGACGGCAAACGGCTCTGCCCGGTCGAGGACAGGGCCCAGGCCGGCTAGTGGGGCAGTCGGTCCGTAACGGGATCCGGTATTGGCGAGCACCTCCTTGGCGGTTTGGCTCAGCACCCAGTGGCTGCGCATCGGGTATTTCGGGTCGGCTCCGACGTGAAGCACCGTATCGACGGTTCCGGTGTCTATGAGGTGCATGCCGAGGGCGGTCAACACGCCTCCGGTGGCCGCACGGAACCGGACCTTCGGGTCGCCGGCCCACCCGTAGCGCATTGTCGAAAAGGCCCCCCACACCGGGTCGGCTTCAAGGTCGGGCGTCTGGCGTGGGGCGGCTACCACACCCGGGCAGGCGGCCAGCAACACTGCCTCCTCTTCGGGCGAGAACCGTTCGGCCGGGGTGGGCCGCAAACTGCCCGTTGGGGTCATGACCATGGGAATGCGGCCTTGGGTCACGGTCTCGCAGAGGCCGCAGCCGACGCACAGGCCGCTGGTGACGACCTCGGCGATGCTGTTTGCGGTCCGGTGCATGTCTGGTCAGGCCATCAGACGATGCGCAAAGAGCGCCTCGTAGTGGGGGCGACACGTTGAGTAGGCGTGCCTCAGGAGGTCGTTGTGGTCGATCGATACGTAATCGCGCTGCTGGGAGGTGAGCCCGGTGGACGCACGCAGGTTGTCGTGCCATGAACCGCTGTCGTACCAACTCATGGCCTCCTCTCTGGGGGCCGCCCAGTGCAGGGCCTCGGCCAGGAACGGGATACCGACAGCGTCACACCACGCCGAGGTGATGCCATCCGGGTCGGCCATGAGGTCCTCCGCGTCGATGACGGGTGGTGGTGTACCCCGGTGTTCGGTGAGTCGGTCGAACAGGGACCGTTGCTCGGCGAAGCCTGTCTCGGCGATCTCGAAGTCCGGCCACTTGTCGTACATCGAGGGCAGGGTCTTGGCCGGATCACGGATTAGGAAGGAATGGTTGAAGTGGTCGAGGAAGTCGTCGTCGGCCATGTGGGTTACGTAGTGCGGGAACTCCTTGACGAACACGGGCCCCGTTTCGGCGGCCGCCCGGAGGTCGGACCAGACCGAGGCCGAGGTCAGCCCGGGTTTCGGTCCGCCCGCCCGTTGCGGAGGGCACCGCCGGTCCTCGCCGAGGTACCAGGCCTCGCCGAACGGTTCGTGGAGACAGTGGTGGTCCTTTCGTTCGCGCATCATCTGCTCGAAGGCCGTGGATCGTGAGCGGGGTAACGCCCACAGGGCGAGGATCGTGTGCATTCAGAGGGTCCCGAGCAGTAGGCCGTGGTCGCGGACGGGGATCCCGAGGTCGAGCTCGCGGAGCATTCCCCAGAAGAGGGCGTTGTCGGATGCCACGACCGGCTTATCGAACATGGCTTCCAGAGCCGGTACATGAGGTGCCGTCCGGAAGCCGGCGCCGGTTTGCACCACGACGTCAGCGTCCTGGGCCGCCTCGTGGGCTAGGCGGATGCTCTCCATGACGTCGCGGTCCGGGTGGTCCCACACTGTCTGGTCCTCGACCTCCAACTGCTCTTCCAGGGTGGCGTAAAGGCCCTGGTCGCGCATGTGGCCGCTGGACAGGATCTCGAATCCGGCCTGTTCCAGATAGCGGTTGATGCCGTCCCTCCAGTCGTCTCGGTAGTAGGCGTTACTGACAGCGATCCGCCTGGCCCCGAGGTGGCGTAGTGCCTCGACGATGCAGTGTCCAGCCATGAGGAAGCGGGCACCGATCCGCTCGCTGAGGTCGTCGCAGAACCTGGTGATCTGGTCTGGCGTCGTACCGGTGCAGTGCACCCAGTTGCTGCCGGCCTGGCCGATCACTTGGCAATGCGACTCGGCCAGACAGGTGGCCGCTTCGTCCAGTAGGTCGAAATTGCGAGTCCGGTCGTTGAGGTGGTACTCGTAGCCGGGGATGTGAAGCGCCCGTTGCATGGCGCCTACCCCTTCGGGGGCGACGGCCGTGAACTGCTGCACCACGTCGTCGAAATAGCGGGGTGTCGTGACGAAGCCCGAGTAGCCGATGTAGCGCTTGCGGGTGATGTCGGTGGTTAACACGTGTCCTCCTGGGGTTCGTTGGGGCTGTTGGCGAGCGCCGTCCAGAAGCTGGTCAGGTCCGGCGCATGGCGAAGGTCGCGGGCGGTGGCGATCATGACGTCGGCGTCGATTCGGTTGCCGACCAGCAGCCGGAACTTGGCCTCCAACTCGTCGGAGGTGAGGGGCTGGTGCATTGAGCCCCTCTGGCCGCATACCCGCACGTGGTGCTCCGTGCCGTTCGTGCACACCACTCGTAGGCCGCCGGCCATCTTCCAGGCGTAGCTGGCATCGCACCATTCGGCGGCGGCCATGGAGACCACCCGGGCTTGAAGGTCGGCTAGCGCCGGATCGGCGATGCGTTCGGCTGTATAGGTGGACGGGTCGGACGGGTCAGCCAGAAAGGCGGCCGCCACGTTGAACGGTCCGCTGTACTGGGACGCCATCACCGAGGTGGTTCCATCCTGGGAGTTCTGCTCGGCGGCCTTGGTCGGCACCTCGGCGTGGATCTCGGCTATGTCGTCGGCACGGACGCCCCGACCGCGGATCTCGAGGGCCGCGTCAATGAGCGGGTGGATATCGCTGCAGGCCGCATACGGCTTGACGGTGATCTCGTCGATCATCCAGCGATCACCGAGGTTGTCGGTGAGGAGGTTGACATCGGGTTCGGTTGTCGAGATCCGGCAGAACCCATATCTGCCGGCCAGCCCGTCAGCGGGCCCGTCGAAGCCGTCGGCGGCTAGTAGGGCGGCCGTTAACCCGCCCTCCGCCGCCCTGCCGGCGTGGAGTCGCTTGGTGTCTCCTCCACTCTGGTTGAACTCGGTGGTTCCCGACGAGAAGGTGGCGGCAATTCCCAGGGCGTGAGTCATCATCCCGGATCCGAAGTCCAGAAGGCGCCCAACCGCTGCGGCAGAACCAAACACCCCGGACTGGCCGGTGGGGTGGTAGCCAGCCAGCATGTGGGATGCCGGCCCAACGGCGATACCGGCTCGTCCCATCGCTTCGTACCCAACCACGATCGCTTCCAGGACGGCCAGCCCCGAGGCGCCGGTTTCGGCGGCGATGGCGAGCACTGCTGGGATGACGACCGCTCCGGGGTGCGAGATGGCCTCCTCGTGCACATCGTCCAACTCGAAGGCGTGGCCTGACGCCCCGTTGGCGAAGGCGGCCATTGGAGCCGAGGTAGCGAACCCTGAGCCGACGACCGGACATGGACCACCGTCACCACCAGTGCGACGGGCGTGGGCGGCTGCCCGCTGGCTCCACGGCTGGCCGGCTCCGAACACGATGCATCCCAGAGTGTCGACTAGGCAGTCGACGGCACGGTCGATGTGATCGTCGCTGATCCGCAGTTCAGGGTCAGTGAGGAAGCCCCCCAGTTCTCGGGTAGCGGTCATCGTCCCAGCGCAGCGCGGACCAGGTCGTGCAGGTGGGGGACTGCGTCCTCGGAGTGGACGGTGGCCACGCCGTCGGGACGTTGGATAAGCGGACCGGGGACGTAGCCCCGACTGCGCAGACCCCGTTGGACGGAATCCATGATTGAGAAGTCTTCGCTGACTGTGGTCCGCCAGTCCAGGTCGATGATCTCGTCCTGTTCAGCGGTCGGGGTATCGCCGTCGAACCACCACTCACGGATCAAGAGGGTGCGGTCTACGGCCAGGGGCACCCATCGGAAGGTGTTGAGCACCTCACCGGGATAGCACTGGATCGATGACACCGGGAACACGTAGAACGATTCGTACGCCTGGCCTCCCTCGGCCAGGGAGTACCCGGTGCTGGCCGGCGCTTCGGCGCTGTGGCGGATGGCCTGGCCGCGACCGGCGATGCGGTAGCTGCCGGGGGACACGACGCCCTTGGTGAACGATTTGTGCACGTTGGGGCAGTGGTAGCACTCGTTGTAGTTCTCGACGGCCAACTTCCAGTTGGCGCTGATTAGGTGGGTGCGCCGATGGGTGAGGGTGCGGCTGGCCGCGCTGGGTGCCACAGCCAGCAGCTCGTCCTCGATGTCGGGCACGGTGTCGGGCAGGCTGGCTGCGTCATCGTCCAGGTTGACCCACAGGAAACCACCGAGCGTGTCTAGCCGGACCGACGGCACGCAAATCTCGCCGACCGACTCGCCGCGAGCGTGCAGCAGGCGGCCGTCGAGGTCGTAGTTCCAGGCGTGGTACGGGCAGGTCAGGCTGCTGGTGTGGCCGGCATCGTCGGTCAACAGTTCATGGCCACGGTGCTGGCACACGTTGTACATGGCGTGCAGCGAGCCGTCGGCCAGCCGGGTCACCGCCACCCCCTGATCGCCGACGGAAGCGGTGAGGTAGTCGCCGGGTTCGGCGAGTTGGCCGACGTGACCGACTAGCTGCCAGGTGCGGGCGAAAATGCTGACCAGTTCGTCGGCGAACACGACCGGGTCGGTGTACCAGTCGCCGGAGAGAGCTCGGCGGTAGCTACTCAATGGGGGCTCCTCGACGGTGAAAGGGGCGACTCAGCCGGCGCAGGCTAGGGCAGGTCGGCTAGGGCGTCCACCAGGTGGTCCATTCGGTGGGGGAGGTTGATGTCGCTTCGTAGATAGCGCTTTTCGAGACCCCGGAAGGACACCGAGCCGTCCTTGACAATGACGCCTCGCTCGAGGAGGCCTTCGAACACCAGTGTGGAGTCGGTGTCGGGGTCGAGAATTTCGATGAGCATGAAGTTGGAGCGGGTGCCGGGCACCAGCCGGAAGCGGTCCAGTTCCCCGAAGCGGGCGGTGACGTGGGCTTTGCCCTCGAGAATGGCCGCAATGGTGCGGTCGACGTGCTCGTCGTCGGTCAGGGCGGCGATCCCGCCGGCGATCTGGAGTCGGCCCACGTTCCAGGTGGGCTTGACGGCCAGCAGCGGCGGGATCAGGTCGGGGTGGGCCACACCGAAGCCGAGTCGGAGCCCGGCCAGGCCGAAGGCCTTGGAGAAGGTGCGCAGAACGATGAGGTTGTCGTATTCGGCAGCCAGGTGGATGTAGCCGGGCGTGTCCGAGTAGTGCACGTATGCCTCGTCGAGGGCCACCAGAGCGTGGGGGGCGGCCTCGACGATGCGGCGCACGTCGGCCTCTTCAAGCCACGTGCCCGACGGTGAGTGGGGGTTGGTGACGAACACGATGCGGGTGTCGGGTCCGATGGCGTCGATGTAGGCGTCAACCTCGCAGGTCATGGTGGGTGTGTCGATGTACACCGGGTGGCGGCCTTCGGCTTCGGCGAACAGGTGGTACATCGGGAAGCACGGCCGGGTCATGAGCACCTGGCCGCCTGGTTCGGCGAACGCCCGGATGATGAGGGCGATGACTTCGGTTTCGCCGGAGCCGCACACGAAGTTTTCGGGGGTGTAGCCGTATTTGGCGGCTAGGGCCTCGCGCAGCGGTTCGGCCGTCCACGGCGAGTACAGGTGGACGTTGCCCAACTCGGCGGTGATCGAGGCCATGGCCTTGGGGGAGGGGCCGAACGGGTTTTCGGCTGAGCCCAGCTTGGCGACCTCGTCGGCGGGGATCCCGTAGTGGGCGGTCACCCAGTCCGCTGGCAGGCCGGGCACATAGAACTCGGGGTTTTTCAGGTTGGGGTTAGCCAGGTGGAGGTCCATAGGGTCACTCCTCGACGTACACACCGGCAGCGCGTCGGTGCCGGTGGAACTGATCGATGGCTTCGGCGGCCTCGGTGCGGCTGTCGGCCACCATGAACGCCAGCAGGGTTTCGAGCAGGGCGACGACGCCCAGCACGCTGGCAAAGAACAGCGGGGTCTCGACGGGGGTGGTGAACACGTGGTCGGCGTCGAGGGCCGGCGGTGCGGTTCGACTGTCGGTGACGGTCACCACGGTGATGTCGCGTGCACGGGCCAGGCGGGTGGCTTCGACGATCTCGGCCCTATAGGTGGCGAAAGTCATGGCGACTAGCACGTCGCCGGCGCCCATGCGGGCGATGTCGTCGATGGGCAGGCCCTCGTTGGTGGGGAGGGTCCACAGTCCGGGGACGGCCATAGAGCCGACGTAGCAGAAGTGGCGGGCTAGGGGCAGCAGGGCGCCGACGCCGAAGACTCCGGTGCGAGGGGCGGCGAGGATGGTGTCGGCCACCGTCTGGAGTTCGACGGTGTCGAGGTCTTCGAACACCTGCTCGACGATTCCAAGGTTGGATGAGGCCAGATCGGCCAGCAGGTCGCCGTGATGCTCGGCCCCGGCCAGAGTCTGGAGCCAGCGGGCCTTGTCGGGGTACGAGGTTCCGGGGGCGGTGACCTCGTGGCGGAACGGATCACGCAGATCTTCGTAGCCATCAAAGCCCACAGCCCGCGCCAGGCGGACCAGGGTGTTGGGCTTGACGCCGGCCGCTTCGGCCAGTTGGCGCATCGAGAGCACGGCGACCTGTTCGGGACGGTCGAGGATGTGGCGGGCCGCCTGGCGGACCTGGGGGGTGAGGTCGTTGTAGGCGTCGGCCAGTCGGTCCAGCAACTCGTTTGACGACAGCGACTTCTTGGATGACAGCGGTTTGGAGGCCGTAGACGTCGCGTTCATGATCGTACAAGTGTACCATTCTCGAAATCAGATCGGACAAATGTCCGTAATCTCGTTAGTCGTTTCGTGGGAGTCCCTTCATGGCCATGCCCGATCACACCCGGGTCGTCGTCGTCGGTGGTGGCATCGTCGGTGCCAGTGTCCTTTACCACCTCGCCAAGGAGGGATGGACCGACGCCCTACTCATAGAGAAGGCCGAGTTCACGTCCGGCTCCACGTGGCACGCCGCCGGCCAGGTCACCCACTCAGTGTCCAGTTACACGCTGGCCTTCATGCGCAAGTACGCCACTGAGCTCTACGCAGAGCTCGAGGCCGAGACCGGGGTGGCTACCTCGTGGCACGAAACAGGCTCCTTCCGGGTGGCCTACGAGCCCATAGAGGTCGACTGGTTGAAGGGCCAACTGGGGGTCGGCGCCTACGCCGGGCTCGAGATGGACTGGGTAGGCCCCGAAGTGGTCGCCGAGCACCACCCTCTCTACGACGTGTCGAACGTCGTGGGCGCCATCTGGACGCCACGGGACGGCCATGTCGACCCGTCAGGCGCCACCAACGCCATGCTCACCGGGGCCCGCAACCGGGGTGCCTCCACCTCTCGCCGCAACCGGGTCCTCGAGATCAACCGACGCCCGGACGGCGACTGGGACGTCGTAACCGAACAAGGCACCGTCACCTGCGAGCACGTGGTCAACGCCGCCGGCTGCTACGCCGACCGGGTGGCCCGCATGGCCGGCCTGCGGGTGCCGATGGCCAACGCCCTTCACGCCTATGTCATCACCGAGCCGGTGCCTGAGATCACCGCCCTTGACCGTGAGCTGCCGGTCATGCGCGACGACTACCTCTCGGGATACATCCGCCAGGAACAGGAGTCGGGCCTCATCGGCATCTACGAGCAGGTCGGAGCCGAGGCGGCCTGGAATGACCAGCCGGGGTGGGAACTGGAGAACCCGCTGTTCCCGATCGACTACGACATCATCGGCGACCGGCTCATGCGGGCCTTCGAGTGCATGCCGTGCCTCGAGCCCCGAGGCATCAAGCAGACCATCCGAGGGGCCATCACCCACACCCCGGACGGCGAGGCCATGCTCGGCATGTCAGGCATCCCCAACTTCTGGATGGCTTGCGGCGCCCAGGTCGGCCTGGCAGACGGCCCCGGGCTGGGCCGGGAGCTAGCCCGCTGGATGGTTCATGGCGAGACGGTTCTCAGCGTGCGGAGCTACGACCCGCGCCGGTTTGGGTTCGTGCCCGACGGCGACTACGGGCGGGAGAAGGGCGTCGAGGACTACATGTACCGGCACCAGACACCGGTGCCGGGCCTCGAACACCCTCATCTCCGCCCCCTGAAGGCCACGCCGGCCTACGAACGCCAGGCCGAGCTGGGTGCCGTGTTCACCCAGGTGTACGGCTGGGAGCGCCCTAAGTGGTATCCGGGGGCCGCCGGACTACCCGTCGAGGACGATGTCGGGTTTAGGCACGTGCGCTGGTTCGAGCCGGTACGGGAGGAGGTCCGGGCCGTGCGGGAGGGGGTCGCGCTGCTCGACATGACAGCGTTCGCCAAGTTCGACCTGATGGGTCCGGACGCCTTCAAGGTACTGGACGGGCTGTGCGCCAACCGGCTCCCGAAGGTAGGCCGCATCGGCCTCAACTACTTCCTCACCCCAACCGGACGAGTCGAGAGCGAGATGACGGTGACCCGCTTGGCCGACGACCACTTCTACCTCGTGTCGGCTGCGGTGGGGGAGCTCAAGGACCGCGAGTACATGACCACCCACTGGCCGACCGGGCTCGACGCCATCCTGACCACAGTTTCCGAGGCCTTCGGTGTGCTGTCGGTGGTCGGGCCGTCGGCTCGCGACCTGCTGGCTGGATGCACCGCTGCTGACGTGTCCAACAGGGCCTTCCCGTGGCTGACCGCTCAGCAGATCATCGTGTGCGGGGTGGAGGTGCGGGCCCTGCGGGTGGGCTTTGTCGGCGAGTTGGGCTGGGAGCTTCATGCCCCGCTGGCCGACATGGGCACCCTGTATGACGGTCTGTGGGCCGCTGGTACCGATCTCGGGGTCGTCAACGCCGGCCACCACGCTGTCAACTGCCTGCGCATGGAGAAGGGCTACCGCACCTCGCGGGACATGACCCACGACGTTGACCCTGTCGAGGCCGGCCTCGGGTTCTTTATCAAGCGTGACAAGGGAGACTTCGTCGGCCGGGACGCTCTGCTAGCCCGTGACGAGCAGTCCCGCCGCTGGGCGTCGGCATATCTGGAGGTCGAGTGCGACATCGCCGAGTGCATCGGCGGTGAAGGGGTGTTTCGTGGCGACCGGGCCGTGGGCCTCACCTCGTCAGGCGGTCACGGCTACACCACCGGCAGGGTGTACGCCTTCGCCTTCGTGTCACCCGACGACGCTGTGCCCGGCACCGACCTGGAGGTCATGATTCTTGGCGACCGGTACCCGGCCAGGGTGCTCGCCGAGGCCGTCTACGATCCCGGGAACGAACGGCTCCGGAGCTAGGGGTGGATCGGCCCGGAATCGGCCGGCTCCAGAGTTGGGGAAAGTTCAGACCGGCGTGGGACGACCAGGGGGTGTGATTTGAGGATCACCCGGATCACGATGTGGGGGCTGGACCTTCCCCTGAAGCGGCCCTACTCGCTATCGGGCGGGCGCCTCCACTTCGAGCGCCTTGACTCCACCATCTTGCGGCTCGACACCGACGAGGGGCTCGTCGGCTGGGGCGAAGGATGCCCATGGGGGTCCACCTACCTGCCGGCCTTTGCCGGCGGTATCCGAGCCGGCGTGGCTGAACTGGCTCCCACCGTTCTAGGACTAGACCCCCGTCGTACCGACGTCGTCTACAGGGCCATGGACCTGGCGCTACCCGGTCATGGCTACGTGAAGTCCGCCGTCGACATGGCCTGCTGGGACCTTGCCGCCCAGGCGGCTGGCCTCCCGCTCTGTGACCTGCTGGGCGGGAGAACAGATGGCTCAGTGCGGCTCCACTCGTCCATACCATCCGGCACCCCCGACGAACTCCTAGCCGAGATCGACTTGGCTAGGGCCGAGGGCTACACATTTCACTCGGCCAAGATCGGCGCCGATGTAGAAGTTGACGTTGAACGCATGCGGATCCTCGACGCAGCCATGGTCCCAGGCGAGGAACTCACCTTCGACGTCAACCGCTCCTGGACTCCCGCCGAGGCAATCAGCGTATTGAGCGCCACCCGGGAGATTCTCCGAGTGGTGGAACAGCCCTGCGAGACCTACGGGCAACATCTTGCAGTGCGGTCCGCGGTCGGCCAGCCCCTGGCTATTGACGAGTCGCTCGTCACCGTCGATGACATGATCAGGGCGGTCGGCGACCGGGCCTGCGAGGTGGTCGGTCTGAAGATCGGCAGAGTGGGGGGGATCACCCCGGCCCGTCGCATCCGGGACGTGGCGGCGGCAGCGGGGATCCGGATGAACATCGAGGACACGGGGGGCACCGCCCTGTCGGCAAGCGCTGCGGTGCATCTGGCCCAGGCGACTCCTGAACCGTTGCGGCGCGCCACCTGGCTGTGCTTCGACCACCTGACTGACAACCCGGTGGAGGGGGGCGTGGCCAACGACGGGGGTACAGCTACCGCCCCGGACTCCCCAGGCATCGGTGCGGTTCCCGACCAGGCCGCGCTTGGCCAATCGCTGGCCATCTTTGAGGCCGACCGGTAAATAGCCCCCTCGGTGAGGGTGGCGCGTTATGTGGCGCGTTACTGCCGGTAACGGTCTTCCTCGCTGTGAAGGTTACCGGTGGGCCCGGTTTGGCCCTTTGGGGCGGATCCGGCTGGCTGGTAGGCCTAACGTCGCGACGGTGCGCCTGACGGCGGTCCTAGTAACAACCCTGTTCGCGTCCGTTTATTGGGGCGGTGGCAGCCTGGATTTCCACCATCGCAGGAGTCGATACTCCCGACCCCTCGTCTTGCCCTTATTGGCCCGATCCTGCTCGCGCTGAGCCTTACTCGCCCTAGCGTTTTCTACCGCTTCCTGGCGTTGGAGCTCAAACCATTCTGTAGTTAGAGGGAACGGTTTCTCGTCGTCGGGGTCCACTGGAGAAATGCCTTCTGTCGCCTCGTCTAGGTACCGGGGGAGAACGCAGCGAATGAGCCGTGACGCCCTTCACCATCGGCAAAGCGGGTGGCACCCTCCTGGGTCTCGCCGCTACGAATGGTCGCCATGCCCCGGCGGACCTCGTTGGCGAGCGCAGGTCCTAGATCCAGCCCCCACTGCTCGATAGCCGAGAGACGGTCGGATCGCAGGCATCGTTGCGGAAACGTCGCCAACTCCCTGGCGACCTCGACGGCCGTGTCCAGCGCAGCACCGGATTCGCACAGCCGGTTGGCCAGACCCATCTGGAGTGCCTCGTCGCCACCCACCGCTCGTCCGGTAAGGATCAGGTCCATGGCGCGGCTATGTCCGATTAGACGGGGGAGGCGAACCGTTCCACCGTCTACCAGGGGGACCCCCCAGCGTCGGCAATAGACACCGAAGACAGCGTCGGTGGCAGCGATTCGCAGGTCGCACCACAGCGCCAACTCCAGGCCGCCGGCGACGGCATGGCCCTCAATGGCGGCGATCACCGGCTTGGACAGCGCCCGGCGCGTCGGCCCCATCGGGCCCAGCGAGTCGACGATCCCGGCTACATCGGGCTCGGTCACCCGGTTACCGCGACCGTCTGAGAGGGCCTTGAGATCGGCCCCGGCGCAGAACGTGCCACTTGAACCGGTGAGCACGATGACCGAGGTGTCTTCGTCGGCATCAACTGCGTCGAATGCCGAGCCCAAGGCTTCGGCGGTGTCTCGGTCGACGGCGTTGCGAACCTCGGGGCGGTCGATGGTGATGACAGTCACCGGTCCGTCGGAGTTGGTGTGGACGGTCATGATCGGCACGGTATACGGCTCGACCTGTAGCCGACCTGATATTGGTACCCGGCTGGAATTCGTCAGTACTGGTACGGGAGTCGGAAGGGATAGGGCGGGCTATAGGTCAAGTCGCCTTGCGTGAACCCCAGGCGCCTTGACGGTGTCTTAAGGCTGCATTCCTGATCATCTCAATCGGCCCGAAGGTCGCTCTGTATCGCGTAGGTACGCTTTTCTTGGGGAGGAGAAGGATCGATGTCACAGGCACTGACCAGACTTTCGGCTGACGGCTTGCTCGCGTCGGCCCTTGAGGTCTTCGACACCGATGGCGGCATGGTCGTCGAGGGCATGGTCGGCGGGGGCGTGATAGATGAACTGCTCCGTGCAACGACGGCGTTCGCGAAGGGCGTTCAACCGGGTGCCGCTAATCAGGGCATGGGCGAAGCGGGAAAATTTTTCGTTGGCGCGAACACTGTTCGCTTCTCAAGCCTCGGCAGGATCACTCCCGCCTACTTCGATCTGCTCGACAACGAGGTCTACGCCGCCCTTGCGGACGCCGTTCTCCTGCCCAACTGCGGCTCGTACTGGGTTAACACGGCACAGGTCATGTTCATCGGACCCGGCGAGCCGGCTCAGGTGCTACACCGCGACGCCGACAATTGGTTCCAACACGTGGAACCCACCTGGCCTGACACGCCGGAGGTGACCATCAGCGCCATGATTGCCCTCGAAGAAGTGACCGAAGAGCTCGGCGCGACCCGGGCGGTTCCTGGAAGCCACCGGTGGCCCGAGTTGGAGGTGTACGACTTTGAGGCAGAGTCCGTTCCAGCCGAACTCGCCCCCGGCGATGCGTTCGTCTACTCCGGGAAGACCCTCCATGGGGGAGGGGCCAACCTCACTGTCGACCGGTGGCGACGTGCACTACACCTCAGCTTCGTGGTTGGCTGGCTCACTCCCGAGGAGGCCAACGCGCTCGACTACGCCCCTGGTGAACTCGATGGCCGGTCACCACGCGTGCAAAGACTGCTTGGACATCGCTCCTACGACCCGCGCCCCCACATCGGCGGTGGGCTGTGGCTCCGGCACGTTCGACCCATCGAGGACCAGGCTTGACCGGCTAGCCCTTTCTGGTTCCATGTCGGAGAGCGCAGCACGCACCAGCCATCTACGTCTGTCGCTCGGTGCTCGAGGAACGTGAGGGCTTGGAACCGGGTTCTGCTACCTACAGGTGCGTGTGCCAGTCGGCCAGCGCTGTTCCTATCTCATCAGCGGAGTCCTCCTGGATGAAGTGTTTTCCGGCGACTGTGAGCTCTGTCTGGTTGAGCCAGGTACGACAGAACTGGCGCTGGGCGCCGGTCAGGATGGCGCCGGGTTCTGCGTTCACGAACAACTTCGGGAACGGGGCCGACGCCATGAAGTTCGCGTATGCCGAGGCGATCGACACCACGTCGGCCGGCTCATCAGCTATTGGGATCTCACGGGGCCAGGTGAGGGTGGGGCGCCGCCCTTCACCCGGTTCGGTGAACGGTCGTCGGTACTCGTCGTGGTCCTCGGGTGCCAGGTCGCAGATCGTCGCCCCGGGGAGGACCGCCTCAACGAACAGGTTCTTCTCTAGCACCATGTCCTCGCCCGCCGCCGACCGGAAGGCCTGGAAGATGCCCCGTGCGGACTCGGGCCACTCGTCCCACGTGGCTATGGGCCGGACGATGGCCTCCATGTAGCAGACCCCGGCTACCGCCTCGGGGTGGTTGGCGGCCCAGTCGAACCCGAGAGCCGAGCCCCAGTCGTGCACGACCAGGGTCACACGCTCCGTCACGCCGATCTGTTCCAACAGTTCCCACAGGTAGGTTCGGTGTTCCACGAATCGGTACGAGCCGGGGCCGGAGTCGTCCAACTTCTCCGAATCGCCCTGGCCGATCAAGTCGGGGGCGATGCAACGCCCGAGGTCGGCCACGTACGGGATGATGTTGCGCCAGAGGTACGACGACGTGGGGTTGCCGTGCAAGAACACGATCGGGTCGCCCTCACCGACCTCCACGTAGGCCATCCGTTTGCCATTGACGGTGGCGAATCGCTTGTCGATCGGGTGCTTTCCTGTGGTCGGGGTCATACCGACGGACCGTAGTCCTACCGTCCGTATACCTTCAGGAAGTGGCTCGTCAACCAGCAGATGCAGGGAACGGCTTCGCACCGCAGCCAGCGGCTCGGACCTTGGCACCAAGACGGTCAAGATCTTGATGCTTTGCTCACTTCGAGGGCCGTGGCCCAGGGGAGGCCCAACTCTGGGTCAAGGTGCGATGCTGGCCTGATGCGGTGGGGGATTGTTGGACATGGGGGCATTGTCTCCACGTTCCTTAGCGCGGCCAGAGGAGTCGGCCATGAGGTCGTCGCTGTCGTTGGCCGTGATGCCCCCAAGGTCGCGGCTTTCGCAGACGATCACGGTATCGGCGCGTCGAGTTGCGACTTAGGCGACCTCGTAGGCGAGGTGGACGCCGTTTACGTCGCCACCCCGCACAGCAGTCATCGAGACGTTTCCGTGACTCTCCTGGACGCCGGGGTTCCCGTGTTGTGCGAGAAACCGATGGCGGTCAACGCCGCCCAGGTTCGACAAATGATCGAGATCTCTCAACTATCGGGGACCTTTCTCATGGAGGCCATGTGGACTCGGCACCTTCCTGTCATGGCGGCATGCAGGAAGTGGATCGAGGAAGGGCGTCTAGGCGAGATTCAAATGGTCGAAGCGAACTTCGGCTTCAACGCCCCCTATGACCCGAATAGTCGTCTTTGGGCGCCCGAATCGGCCGGAGGCAGCCTGCTCGACGTCGGGATCTACACCTTGACCTTGGCAGAACTGGTATTCCAGTCCCCGCCTCTTTCCTTTGACGCTGAGGCTGAACTATCTGCCGATGGTGTGGATGTCCGCCTTTCCGTGACTGCCGAATACCCCACCGGTGGGTTGGCCAAGCTCAACTCTGCGATCAATACCGACCTTGGCGTCGACGGACGCATTGTCGGGTCCAAGGGCCATGTCGACATTCCACGCTTCTGGCGTGCCGAGCAGATGACGCTTACAACTCTGGAAGGCGAAAAGGTCGACGAGGTGCATGTGGCTCATCGAGTCAACGGTTTCGAATACCAGATCACCGAAGTGGCCCGATGCCTTGAGGCCGGGATGATGGAGAGTCCAATAGTCCCCGGGTCGTGGTCATTGGCCATGGCGGTCCTGATGGACGAGATCCGGTCTCGAATCGGAGTCGTCTACCCATGCGACGCAGAGGTTCTCTCGTGAACGGTCTATTTAAATGCTGCCGACTGTGATTCAGGGGGCAACGCCCCTATTCGGAGCAACCTTGGTGCCAGACCCAGACCGACTTCTCGATGAGGTCCACGCCTCCGGGGTCGGTGCCTTCGATTCGGGTCTCGTCTACGCAGACGAAGGCGGTACGTGTGATGGACGCCTCGGCGCCTGGGTAGCCAGCCGAGGTGTCCGCGAATCGATCACGCTTATCGGGAAGGGATGTCATCCCGGGCCACCCGACTGGACGGCGTCCAGAGTCTCGCCCGAGACAGTGGCCGTCGATATCGCAGCGACCCTCGACCGGATGGGTACCGACAGGCTCGACCTCTGGTTGTTCCACAGGGACGATGACACCGTGCCTGTCGGCGAGTTGGTAGATGCTGCCCAGCGCGAGGTGGCCCTGGGCACCATTGGAGCCTGGGGAGTGTCCAACTGGTCAGCCGAACGATTCTGGGAGGCTCGAAGTAGGGCAGACGTCGCTCTGCCGGTAGCCACCAGCCCGCAGTTCTCGCTGGTTGATCAACTTGCAAAGCCTTGGCCAGGGGTCACCACTATCACGGGGCCAGCCAATGCTGAAGAACGGGTTCGCCTTGCCGATTCCGAGATCTCGGTCATCACCTGGTCGCCCTTGGCTGGCGGTTTCCTTACCGCAGCACGGAGACCGGAGTCGGCCACTGATGCGGAAACGACCCGCTGCTATGACTCGGTGCAGAACCGGGATCGAAGGGACCGGACGCTGCAACTAGCGACCTCGCGGGGATGCAGTCCAGAGCAGGTCGCCATTGCTTACGTTGCGACTTCGCCTTTCCGCGCCCATGTCGTCTGCGCTGCACGCAATGGCCTGGAGGCCGCCGCGAATCTTCAGGCAGCGAAGATAGAACTCACCAGCGAAGAGCGCCAGTGGCTCGAAGATGGGGACCGGTAGCCGGGAAATCGTCCACCAGAACTACGGTCCGGGGATGCCCAAGGCCGAAGTCAACGGGATTGCTATCGAATACGACGTCCAAGGCGATGGCGAGCCATTGCTCTTGGTCATGGGACTTGGGGGCCAGTTGACGGACTGGCGAGATGAGTTCGTTGGCCTGTTCGTCGATCGGGGCTTCAAGGTCATCCGCTACGACAACCGTGATAGCGGGTTGTCTTCACAGGGGACCTGGAAGCCACCCAGCCAATCGACCATTACTCGCGCTCTCCTCACCAGGCAACCGGTGAAGGGAGTGGCCTATTCCATGGTCGACATGGCGGACGATGCCGCCGGTCTACTCGACTTCCTCGAGATCGATTCGGCTCACGTCGTCGGCCTCTCGATGGGCGGGATGATCGTCCAGGAGATTGCGCTCAACCATCCTGATCGCGTCCGGACCATGTGCTCCATCATGTCGAACACTGGTGACCGCCGAAATGGGGGTATTGCGGCCTCGCTGATTCCCAAGTTCGCGTGGCGGCAAAAACCCTCGCTGGAAAACGCCGTGGAAGACAATGTCGAGGTCTTCCGCCTGATTTCCGGGCCCCATTTCGATGCTGACGAGTACCGGGAGCATGTTCGACTCAATATGGATAGAAGTTTCCAACCGGAGGGGTTGGAGCGGCAAATGGCCGCCATCTCCAGCACCCGTGATCGAACGAAATTGCTTGAAGCAGTTACGGCCCCGACCTTGGTCATCCACGGACTGGTCGATCCACTGGTCAAGCCCAGTGGTGGTCTGACGACAGCCAAGGCGGTGCCGGGATCGCGGTTCCTAGGCATACCCGACATGGGACACGACCTACCAGAGCAGCGTTGGCCGGAGATATGCGACGCCATTATCGAGAACTGTCGACGCGCCAACTAGTGCCATTGGTTAACCGGTCCAGGCGAGATCGGTGTCTTCCCGGTCTCTCCTAGCGGCGAGGCCTTGAGTGCCCGGACTGGGCGGGGATGGAAGAAGTCGCTGCCTGCTACAGAGGTGAGCGCAGGCCCACGGGGGTGGTTTGGTCAACGCCATCTCCCAGGGAGACGATGGCCTCGCTGTCGCCCTGGTCCTAGGCGGTCATGTGCCTCCGGTGACCACCACGGAGGTCATGTCGCTGATGACCTTCCCATCAACGTGGTAGTCCCTGTGGTCGTTTGCCGAAAGCGTGACCATGACCGTGTGGTTACCGTTGCTTAGGCCCGTGACGTGGTAACTGGTATCGGCGATCATCGCCACGGACGAGCCGTCGACCATCACATGCACGTGTCCCTCTCCGGGTTGGTGGTCGACTCCTGCATCGGCTGGCACCAACTCCAGACCATGGACTTCGATGTCCAACAAGATCCCGCCTGATCCGTCGGGCTCGGCGACGAGAGATACCTCAGGTCGAACCGAGAGGTCGGTGAGGTCGATGGCCGAGCCGTGGTCATGGCTGTGGTCGCCGTGGTCGCCGTGGTCGCCCATTTCCCCATCTGCCGTGTCTCCCCCGCAGGAGGAAATACACGCCGCAAGGAGGGCTACGGCCAGTAGCAGTTTCGAGTTACCCACTTTTCACCGCCTGGACGGCGAAGAAGGAGGCCACGGTGGGCATCTCGGGTAGTGCCATTTCATAGTCCGAGGTGCGTACTCGTCCGGTGGCCACGCCAGCCACCACCTCCTGGTCAAAGCGGCTGGGCAGGTGGTTGGGGGCCAACGGGTGGGCGTCCTCGGCGTGGTACTGGACAATGAACAGCGTTCGGGGTGACGCGGACAGATTTGGGGCCGAGCCGTGCAACACCCGGGCGTCCATGAGATACGCCGAGCCGACGGCCCCATGGCAGGTAACGGCTCGCTTCCGAGCCTCGGCCTCGATGTCGGGGCACACCGCGCCGGTGAACACCCCGTCGTGCCAGTGCTCAAGCAGCGGCCCCTTGTGGCTACCCGGCACAACCTCCAGTGGGCCGTTGTCGGAGCCGACCTCGTCGAGGTGGAACAGCACGGTGATCAGGTCGTCGTTGCTGAGCGGGCCGAACGGAAAGTCCTGGTGGTACTTCAGGTGGGTGGCCGTTCCAGGCAGTTTTGAGTTGATCTTGGACTCACGGAACCGCAGATTGGCACCGACCAACTGGGTCACGGCTTCCAGGGCCCGGTTGGAGCGCATCGCGTCGAGGTAGACGTCGGACACCTCGATGGGCGAGGCGACGCGGCGAAGGCCCGGGCTTTTCGCGGTATGGCCGGGCTCGACGTCGAATCGGGGGCGCCCATCGAAGGTTTCGCCGTACGGCCCCGCATGGGAGCGGCTTTCCTCGACCCAATTGTCGAACACCGTTCGCAGGTCGGACACCTGCTGCGGGGTGAGCGCGTCCTCTAGGTACAGGTATCCGTCGGTCTCGTACTGGCTGACCTGCTCAGCGGAGAGCACCGGCGTCGAGGGTTCGGACATCAGCAGCGGAGCGTAATGGTCCGGACGAGTCCCGAGCCGAGTTTTGGTCGGACTGATCCGGTGTGAGACTGCCGGATGCGCACTCGTCTGATCCTGTTGGTCGTGGCCTGCATCGTTGCGGGAGCGTGTTCTGACGACGTCGAGCCCGAGCTGGCTGTACCGACAACCACTGCTGTGCCGACCAGCACCTACGACGTCGACGAGGCGATGGATGGTGTTCGCGAGAATGTCGTGCGTCTGGTCATGGAGCGTGATGGCCTGGATCGGGAGGCTGCTGAGATTCGTGCCGACGAACTCATGGAGCGCGGCGTGGACACCGAGGTTGTCGACCAGCAGTTCTCCCTCTTTGCCAACTGGATGGACAATCATCAGTCGCATCCCGTTCTGGGTCGACACTGGACCGAGGACGAAGCCGAGTGTGCCGTGGTCACCATGCTCCAGGTAGAGGGGATCGGCCGGACCGGTGCGCTCATGAACGGCGCCTCAGTGGGCGGCATGGCCGTCGAGGACGCTCTGTCCCTGGTACAACCCGTGGGTTATTGCACCGACCTTCTGGCATTGATGAAGGCTGACATGGCCGACCTCGGCGTCCCACAGGACCCCGATTGCTTGCTGGCCGGCTTGGTCGAGGAGGACGTCGCCAAGTGGTTCGTCGCCCTCTTCATGTACGGCCGTGAGGGGTTCAATGCTGCGATGGGCGAGGACCTCGACCTGACCTGCCCGGCGGGTTCCTGACCGCCTCGTCTCCGGGCCGACTGGCTACCACCGTCGTTACGAGGGTGGTCGTCAGGGAGTGAGCGCCATTCCGTCGCCGCCCGGATCGGCGGCTCCGGACAACCCACTGGGTCCCACGGCGATGGCGTGCACCCTGGCGAACTCGTAGCTGCCGGGCCACCGGACCACCTCGTAGCCGTCGGCCTCCAGCTCTCGGGTCACCGATCGGGGGATTCGGTTGCAGACGTCGATGGTGTCGCTCGTGGCCGAGAACCGGGGGGCCGAGATCGCCTCCAGCACCGGCATGTCGTGGTCGACGGCGTTGAGGATCACCTGCAGTACGCCCATGGCGATCTGGGTACCCCCTGGAGCGCCGACTACGAACCGCAGCGCTTCGTCGTCTGGGAGTCTTCGGTCCAGAAGGAGGGTCGGGCAGAGCGAGGTAAAGCGGCGCTTGCCGGGGGCCAGCGAACCGGGTCGTCCCGGACGGGGGTCGAACACCCCCATGCAGCCGTTGTACATGAAGCCCAGGCCCTCGGTGACGACGCCGGACGGCATACCCAGCGAGTGGGTCATCGACATGGCGTTGCCGTCGGCGTCGACCACGCAGACGTGGGTGGTGTCGGGTGGCTCACCAGCCATGCGATCCACGTGGGCACGTTCGCCGGCCATGATGCGCTGGGCCATCTCGGCGGCGTGGTCGTTCGACAAGAGCCGGTCCAGTGGCACGTCGACGAAGGCTGGGTCTCCGACGTGGGCGTCCTTGTCGGCTGTGGCCCACTTCATGGCCTCAGCCACCGTCCGGACGTATTGGACGCTGTTGTGCCCCATGGCCCCCAGGTCGAAGAGGCCGAGGATGTTGAGCATTTCGGCCACCATGACTCCACCGCCAGGCGGCTGATTCGTGGCCACCTCCAGTCCCCGGTAGGTCGTGCGCAGCGGCTCGCCCCAGACGGTCTGGTACTCGTCGAGGTCGGCGGCCGTCAGTAGACCGCCGTTGGCCGCCATGTCGGCATCGATCTCCGCTGCGATCCCACCCCGGTAGAACTCGTCCGCTCCACCTTCGGCGATGCGGGTCAGAGTCCTGGCCAGATCGGGGTTTCGGAGCGTCTCACCGATGGGTCGAAGCGACCCGTTCTCGTCGAAGTAGATGCGGCGCCCGGCCGGGGTGTGGGCCAGACGCCCGACGTTGTCGGCTCGGCCGAGCGTGGCGCCCTCCTTCCACCAGTGGAACACCGACGGCCGGATCGCAAAGCCGTCGGCTGCCCAGGCAATGGCCGGAGCTACTACGTCAGCCCAGTCGAGACGGCCGTAGCGGCTCTGTGCTTCGTAGTAGGCCAGTAGCGAGCCGGGCGTGGTGATCGACTGGTAGCCAACGTCGTTGACGTTGCCGTCGAGGATGAAGCCGAACCCGTCTCGGGTTTCGCCGACCAGCAGGTGCTCCCACATGTCGGGGCGCACGGCGGCCGGCGACGTGCCATGGAAGTCGACACAGGTGTGGATGGTCTCACCAGAATCGGCGCCTGGGCGGCCGGCGGGCAAGAACAACTGGGCGCTCCCGAATCCGGCTATGCCGCACATCTGGGGATCGACCACGCCGGCCACAAGGGCGCAGGCCACCGCGGCATCCACAGCGTTGCCACCGGCCCGTAGCGCTTCGACACCGGCCTCCACCGCCTCGGGTTGAGCGGCCACCACCATCCCGGTCGCGAATGGGCTCATCCTCATGTCCCCTCGTAGGTGGTCAAGGATGCTTGATCCTTGCATGGGCCGGTTGGGTAGAAGTGCCCAGTGGTCCACATGGCAGGCTGTGGGAGGTACCAGAGGGGCCGGATTAGGCATCGGGACAGTCGTCGGTGATGCTCGTGGGCTGCGGCCTATTCCAGGAGGGAACGCCATGACTATCGAACGTGAGATCTCAGTAGCCGCCGATGCCGAGGCGGCCGCTCGGTTCGCCTCCTACGACACCCAGGACATCTGGCAGAAGGACAAGGACCACTTCGTCCACCCGTGGACCGACTTCGCCACTTTTCACGAAAAGGGATCACTCGTTGTCGCAGAGTCCGAGGGCGCCTACATCTATGACAGCGACGGCCGCCGCTACCTCGACGGCATTGGTGGACTCTGGTGCGTGAACACCGGATACGGCCGAAGCGAGATTGCCCAGGCCATGGCCGACCAGGCCACGAAAATGACCTACTACTCGTCGTTCGGACACCACACGACCATTCCTGTGGCCGAGTTGTCGTCAGTGCTGGCCCGCCTTGCCCCGGGGCCGTTGAACCACGTGCTGTACGGCTCCGGCGGGTCGATGGCCAACGACACCGCGGTGCGACTCATCCACTACTACTTCAACATGCTCGGCAAGCCCGAGAAGAAAATGTTGATCACCCGCACCAACGGGTACCACGGGTCCACCTACATGGCCATGTCGTTGACCGGCGTGGAGTACGACCACATTGGTTTCGACGTCATCGGCGAGCCGCTCATCCAGCGGGTATCGGGGCCCGACCTGTACCGACGACCCGAGGACACCACACCGGAGGAGTACGGGGCACAACTGGTTGCCGAGTTTCGGGCCAAGGTCGAGAGTCTTGGCCCAGAGAACGTGGCCGCCTTCTTCGCCGAACCGATCATGGGTGCCGGCGGCGTGCTCATGCCGCCCCCCGGCTACCTACCGGGCATGCGCGAGGTCTGCACCGAGTACGGGATCCTCTACGTATCCGACGAGGTGGTCACCGCCTTCGGACGCCTCGGCCACATGTTCGCCAGCGAAGACGCCTTCGGGATCGTGCCCGACATCATCTCGTCGGCCAAGGGCCTGACCTCGGCGTACGCCCCGCTGTCGGCCACCATCATCTCCGACGAGATCTACGACGTGATCAGCGTTCCACAGGCCGAGGGGTCGGTCTTCGCCCACGGGTTCACCTACTCGGGTCACCCGGTGTGCTGCGCCGCTGCACTCGAGAACATCGCCATCCTCGAACGCGAGGACATTTGCGGGCACGTCCAGCGGGTCGGCCCGTACTTCGGTGAGCAACTGGCGACGCTGGCGGACCTGGGGATCGTCGGCGACGTCCGGGGCAGCCACTTCATGCAGTGCGTAGAGAACGTGGCCAACAAGGAGACAAAGGAACTCTTCGACCCGTCGGTCCACGTGGGCGACCGGGTGGCCGACGCCTGTGAGAAGCGAGGGCTAATCGTCCGACCCATTGCCCACCTGAACGTGATGTCGCCCCCGTTGGTGCTGTCCGTCGAGCAGATCGACTGGATGGTCGAAACTCTGCGCGAGGGCATCATTGAGGTCCAGGCCGACCTGATTGCCGAGGGGCTCTGGTCGCCGGAGTGACCGGGTCCGAAGTCGGCACCGCCGACGCAGGAAGCGAGGTCCCAGTAGGCCTTTACCGGGGGCGTCGGCCTCAGGGGCCATCCTGGGAGGTGCTGGACGACTTCGAACGGTTCAGCCAGGTCGATGACGTGTTCAACCGGGCTTTCTGGGACCCGGAGATCGCCACCGACGAGGCCCGTCGGTTCTTCAGTTCATATCGGGAGGACCTCCTTGAGTGGCGCAACGCTGCCGGCTTCAGGCAACGCGACTATGCGATCCGCAACGCCGCTTGGCACGTAGTCGGGGTGTTCTCCGAGATGCACGACGCCGATGACCTGCGTGACGGCTTCCTAAGTCCGTTGAGTCAACTACGCGACGGGCCTGACGAACGCTTCGATCTGGGGTCACCGGTTGAGGCGTCAGCCACCGTGAAACAGGTGGCCACCGTGTTCGGGGCCGATCTGGTTGGGATCTGTGCCAACGACGACCGGTGGCTATACAGCGAGCGGTACGCCCGCCGTGCCAACGAGGGTCGACCGTTGGGTCTGGACGAGGACCTGGACAATGTCATCGTGGTGGGTCAGGCCATGGACCACGATCTGGTCGACACCGTGCCGTCGGCCTTGTCCGGAGCGGCCACCGGACTTGGGTACTCCAAGGACGTGATGGTCCTCTTGGCAACTGCGCAGTGGCTTCGAAACCTCGGCTACCGGGCAGTGCCGAGCCTCAACGACACCGCTCTGGCCATACCGCTCGCAATCCAAGCTGGGCTTGGCGAGTACGGACGTCACGGACTGGTGATCACTCCCGAGTTCGGTCCACGGGTTCGCTTCGGAAAGATCTTCACCGATGCCCCGCTACACCACGACTCACCGTCCCGGTTTGGGGTGACGGAGTTCTGCGAATCATGTCGCCGTTGCACCGAGGCGTGTCCGCCGGGAGCAATCACCGACGGGTCGCCGACATCGGTGAAGTTGAACCGGTCGACGATCGGCGGTGTTCGAAAGTGGACGACCGACGGAGAGAAGTGCTTTTCGTACTGGGCCCAGATCGTCAGCGACTGCATGATCTGCATTCGGGTCTGCCCGTACAACAAGAACTTCTCAAAGTGGCATAACCGTCTGGGTCGGCGGTTGGCCGCCACTCGACTACGCCGGATGATGGGTTGGTTACACGATCGCCTGGGTTATGGCAGGAGACTTCGACCGCGCGACTGGTGGGAGGGGGCCACCCGACGACGGACCTGATGGTCAGTCGTCCCGTTGGTGGGGGTTACTTGCCGGGTCAGGCGCGGGTACCGCTGAATGAGGCGGTGCCGAACGCTCCTAGCTTGGCCTCCCCGGTGATCGAGTCGCCATTGACCGTGGCTGTGGACTCGACCTTGATGGGCATGGGCGACGTCATGTTCACCGTCCACGACAAGGTGTCGCCGTCGACCGTGCCGTCTTCGATCTCCATCGAACCCTGTGGCCCAGACATCGAGCCGGTGAGAGTGCCGCCATCAGTGGCGAGAGTCAGCGTTCCCGCCTGATCGCCCATAGGGGTCTTCATGGTTACGTTCCAGGTGCCGTCGGCGCCCATCGTCTTGCTCCATTTCCGGCCCGCCGCTCGGCCTGGGCCATACAGTCACCGTAGAGCCTGTGACCGTCCGTCCATGATTCGGGCGGCCCAGCCTTAAGCGGTGTGGGAGTTGGAACGAAACCCAGTTGGATAACGGTAGTTCGGACCAATTTCAGAATTAGCTCAGATGGTCTGGACCAGTTCAGCAGTTGCGCCTCGTTTGGACGGTCAGCCAAGACTGTATGAAGTGGATGCCCGTTGTTAGTTCCTGTGCCGGTAAGCCGAGGAATCTCAACTCGGAATCCCTGTGCGGAAGAGGATGAAGTGAGAGAAATATGACAGCGAAGCGCTTTGTTGTCCTGGTTGTGCTTCTGCTGGCTACCGCGTGCGGTGGCATCACGACTACGGCTCAGGCCCCGGCTACGACGGCTATCACCACGACTACGGCTCAGGCCCCGGCTACGACGGCTATCACCACGACTACGGCTCAGGCCCCGGCTACGACGGCTACCACCACGACTACGGCTCAGGCCCCGGCTACGACGGCTACCACCACGACTGCGGTTCAGGTTCAGGCTCCGGCCTTGACGACTACCACCACCGCACCTGCGGAAAAGACCATGGCTACCGGTTCCGAGTATTTGGGTTCGTACACCCTGGTTGACGAAGAGTTCGGCACGATGGTGACAGTGGTCGTCGACGGTTCGGTTCGAATCATCGACAGCAATGCGCTGCCCGATCATGCGACTGGCGACTTTCCCAATAGTGGGAATCCCAACACCATTTCTGAGCAGGACGCCAGTTACGAGTTCGCTATCGAACCGATCTACACGGGTACTGCTACCGGTGTCAGCGTCACAGGTGTTGCGGTCAATGGGGTGAAGTTTGAGCCTGGCACTGCGGAGACTGTTACGTGTGCAACCGGTGAGACCTTCCGGGTTGAGGCGTTTCAGGACATCTACAACCTCGGGTTTGATTTCAACAATGCTCACGTTCAACCGACAGGCGAGTACCACTATCACGGTGTCTCTCAGCTCCTGGTGGAGGCCTATGAGCACGGCGACGATCTCGTTCTTGTGGGTTTCGCTGCTGACGGCTTTTTGATGTACTACTCAAAAGCCGGTACTTATGAGTCCGGCTATGAGTTGACAACGGCAGATCGCACTGGCGCGGATTGCGTACTCAGCCTTCCCCCCGGGAACGCGGTCGATATCGGCGGAACAAGCCCTGACGGCACCTATACCTCTGACTGGGTCTACAACGAGGGAAGTGGTGGGCTCGATAGTTGCAACGGCATCACGATCGGTGACGAGTACTTGTACGTCATCACCGATGACTACCCGTACGTAGGTCGCTGCCTGAACGGTGAGGTGAGTGTCGGTGCAGGTAGACCGGTCGGTAATCCCGGCGCAGGTGTTCCTGGTGATGGCCCCGGTGGCCCACCCGACTTGACGGTGGCGGCAGAGGCTCTCGGCGTGACCGTTGCCGAACTCCAAGCCGCTCTAGGGCCTCCACCGCCCGATATTGCCGGAGCAGCAGCCACTTTGGGCGTAGATATCGAAGCCCTGCGGGAACTCATTGGACGTCCCTGATTCGTCAACCGGTCAGTTGGCTAGCCGGGAGCGTGCCTCGTCTTCAGTGAGTCCGGTGACGTGAAAGCGCTTTGTGCGCGAGGTGCCGCCTGATTCGAGGGCGACTGCTGGTCGACGGAGGTTTAGAGCCGCGGCTAGGGAGCGGCGGGCGGCTTCGGTTGCCTTACCGTCTTCGGGGGCTTCGGCCACCCGGACGCGGATCACGTCGTCCACCAGACGCAAGTCGGTGCGGCGGGCCTTTGGTGTCACCCGCACTTCCAGCACGCACGAGGGCTCGGATGGTTCGCCGGTTGCTGGGCTCATCGGGCATTACCCGAGGCGTTCCAGCTCACGGGAACCCGTGCCGGTTTGCGGAACACCAGGCCCCGAGCAGGCTCGAAGCCCCCGTCTGGTGACGCATGGTCGAGGTGCACGTTGGGGAGCAGGTTGAGTACGGCATCCACCGCGGCGATCGTCTGCAGGCGGGCTAGATGCAGGCCCAGGCACACGTGCGGTCCCTTCACGAAAGCCAGCTGGAGCCGGGCGTTGTCCCGGCGCACGTCATAACGGTCGGGCTCGGGGAACACTTCCGGGTCGCGGTTGGCGCCGGCCAACGAAACCGTCACTAGGTCGCCGGCCGGTATGAGTGCGTCTCCGAGAACCACCTCGACGGTGGTGTAGCGGTCCACGAGTGTCGCAGCGGGCTCCATACGCAGCGACTCCTCCACAGCACCGGCAACCAGGGACCGGTCACTGCGTACGGCATCGGTCTGGTCGGGGTCGGTCAGCAGGTGGGCCAGCGCGTTGGCTGTCATCCCCTCCGAGGTCTCGATGGCTCCGAACATGAGCACCGCAGTGTTGGAGAAGACTTCGTCGGCGGTCAGTGAACTTTCTCCGGCCACTCCGGCCAGCATCGATCCGGCGGCCTCTCGCACGGTCCGGTCCACCTCGGCCCTCAGGTCGGCCACCGCCCGCCGGGTGTCGTCTCCCACCTCAAGCCCGGCGTTCACCCCTTCAACGCCGACCACGATGGCCCGGTACCAGCCCAGCACCCGGTCGGGATCGGCGTCGACCAGTCCGAGCGCCCGGGCGATGGCAGCTACAGCCAGCGGTCCGGCCAATTCGCTCCGGAGGTCGGCCCGTGGAGCAGTTCGCTTCTCGGGCCTTGTGGCCAGTGTCTCTACCAGCTGCCGGGCTGTCGATCCGGTCCAATCCTCGAAGCCTTCTCGCACGGCGGCCTGTTGGAACGGCGGGGCGAACGGTGTCCGGTGGCGAGCGTGCTCGTCGCCGTCGGTGGAGAGCATCGACGGTCCGACCACCTGGGCCGTCGAGAACCGTGGGTCGTCGACGGTGTAGGTGGCTGCGTCTCTCAGCACCTCGAGTGCTGAGGTTCGGTCGGTGACCAGCCAACCTCCAAGGGCCGGAAGCCACGACACGGGTTCGGTGGCACGCAGTCGGGCCAGGTGGGGGTGCACGTCGCCCGCCAGGTCGTCCAGCGTGATTGATGCCCCGACCGGATACATGGTGGGCGGCGTAGTCCTGTCGGACCCCGTGGGCTGGTCAGGCTGGCTGGACCAGTTGGTTGGAGACACGTTCCGGAGCGTAGGACGGCTGCACCGGCCAAGAGAGCGGTCGTGTTGTCTGCCGCCTCGACCGGCTGGGAAGTCTGGCTGCCAGCCTTCTACTCGCGTGGGTTTTACCACTACCGTGAAGGGTTCTCATTAGCATCGGGATTAGGCAGCGGTCCGGACGAAAGGCTCACAACGATGATCCAGAAGGATGATGAGGTTGGGCATGTATTTTCGTCTGACGACGTGTGCCGGGTCGTGGGGGAGCGTGTGCGAGACGCTCGACGTGCGCTCGGCTTGACCATGGCCCAGTTCGCCGAAACGGCTGAGATCTCCCTGGGCATGGTGTCCAAGATCGAACATGGGCAGACCTCTCCCAGTTTGTCGACCCTGACGCGACTGGCCCATGCCTCCCGTGTGCCCATTACGGCCTTCTTCCGTGGACTCGACGAGGAGCATGATGTGGTGATCGTGCGGGAAGGCGAACGCATGGAGATCCTCCACGAGGGAACTCGCGAGGGCCACGTATACGAGGACCTCGGATCGCTGCGAGGCAAGACTCGAATCATCGAGCCGATGATGGTCACACTGGAGTCCAGCGACGAGGTGTTCCCACTATTTCAGCACGAAGGCGTGGAATTTCTTCACATGCTGGAGGGAGCCATGGAATACGGCTATGGGCCCAAGAATTATCGCCTTGCAGCCGGCGACACCATCCAGATCCACGGCGAGGTGGCCCACGGACCGGTGAGACTGGTGGATCTCCCGGTCCGGTTCATGTCGGTCAAGGTCTTCCCGGCGGGGGAGTAGTAGTCGTGGGAGTTCTCTGGCTCCTCGGGGCCCATCAGAGCGGCTTCCTCTTTCTGCTGCTGCTGGCTGCCATCGGGCTGACGTTCTGGGAAGCGCGTCAGCAGGGCTTTGACCGACGCTTAACCCTTTGGTGGATCTCGGTGGTCGGTATGACCCATGTTCTCGGCTACCTGGCTCTTAGGGCCTGGGTTGCAGTCAACGAACGGAGAGAACGGTGACCCCCATTAGGCAGTGGTCGATGGCGTCAAAGGTATTCATCGTCTTGTTCGTGGTCGTGGTGGGCGGCTACCTGGGCGGGTGCCTCGGTCGAACTTCCGTATCAGGGGACGAAGCGGTTCGTATCGCTCGTGCCGAGATCGACTTCGTACCCGAGGAGATCAATGCCGAACTTGGCAAAAAGGGCTTTCCGCCACGGGCCGTTTGGGGGGTCACGTTCTGGATCCCGGCTGCTGACGGCGAGGGCGGGTTCGAACGGAGGACAGCGGTCGAGGTGGACGCTGGCACCGGCGACGTCATAGCGGTCCACGTCGACTACTGACACGCCGGAACTCCTTCTACTTTCACTTTCCTCTGAGGAGAATCTTTTCCCAGCACGGATCGTTACCTACTGTTACTGTGACCCTCGTCATACCAGTGGTAGATGTGAATGACAGCTCCCGGGTGGGCGAGTTGGGACCGGCATCGACCCAATTTCAGACCCGTGCCGTAAGGCGCGCCAGTAGCTAAGGGGAGGACGAATGTCCATGTCAGTACGCAGTCCGGGTGGGGAGGTGAGGATCCAATGATGGGTGATGACCTCTTCATCGAGAACTATTACTTCGTCACCGTGGTCTTCATGTGGTTCCTGCACGTCGGCTTCATGTGTTACGAGGCCGGGGTAAGTCGCCGAAAGAACGTCATGTCGACGGCGATCAAGAACATCATGACCATCGCCGTGGTTACGCCGGCCTTCTACTACGCCGGGTGGTGGACCTACCTGTGCATGGCCGAAGGCTTCATCCCGACGGTCGGCGATGCCGTCCACGGCGCAGAGTGCACCTGGGGCAACCCGTGGGGCGAGCTAATGGGCCCGAACATCGGAGACCACGTGCTGGCCGTCTTCTGGGCGGCGTTCCTGTTGTTCTCCTGGACCACCGGCTCGATCATGTCGGGAGCGACCATCGAGCGCATTCGGGTCACCGCCTACCTGATACTCACCGTGTTCCTCGGTTCATTCGTGTGGATCATCGGCGCTGCCTGGGGCTGGAGCTGGCACGGCTGGCTGGTCATCCACTTCGGGTTCCACGACTTCGCAGCCTCGGGAGTGGTGCACGGCATTGCCGGGCTCTTCGCCCTCGGGGTGTTGTTCAATCTGGGACCGCGGATCGGTGCGTTCGATGACAACGGGGGTGCCAGGGCATTCAAGCCTCACAACCTCCACATGACCCTCATGGGCCTCATGATCATCTTCACCGCCTTCTATGCCTTCTACGCGGCTTGCCTGGCGGTGTTGCCGGGTGAGGCTCCGGGTTGGAACAACATCTATTACAACCCGACCACGCTGGGTGCCATCACGTTCACGATCACGATCGCGTTCGCTGGTGGCTTCATGAGCGGTTACATCTGCTCGAAGGGTGATCCGTTCTGGACCCTGTCCGGTGGCCTGGCTGGCGTGATCGCCGTGTCGTCCGGTGCGGACGTCTACGCGCCCTCGCTGACCTACCTGCTGGCAATGCTGGGCGCGGCGTTCGCCGTGTGGATCGGTACCTGGCAGCAGGAGAAGATGCGGGTCGACGACGCCGTCGGGGCGGTCGCCGTCCACGGTTGGACGGGCTTCCTGGGTGTCCTGCTCATGGGCGTCTTTGCCAGCGGCTACCCGGCCGCATCGGGCGCTGGGAACCAGATCACCGTGACCATCCTGGGCCAGCTGGTCGGCATAGCCGCCCTCCTTCCGCTGGCGTTCCTCTCCGGTTACATCATCTCGTGGCTGCTGAAGCAGGCGAACCTGCTTCGGGTGCCGCCCGAGGTGGAGTTGGAGGGTCTCGACGTCGCCGAGTTCGGTGGGGACTTCTACCCGGACTTCGCTGGCACCACCGAGGTCATCGTGGAAGCCGATGGCACTGAGGTACCAGCCGGACCGGTACTTGCTCATGCCGCCAGTCAGATCATCCGAGGTTGATTGATGCTGGAACTCATCGGGGCCATTGCGCTGATGTACGCCGTCGTGCTGACGGCGGGCATTTGGGCAACGCGCAAGTCGCGGGCCCTGCGTGAGGCGGCAGACAACGACATCGACAGTTCAGTTTGAAAGGAGTGTGAATCGATATGGATACCTTTCCCTACGCCGATTGGACGGAGGCGCTAGAAGCGAATGGTGCGATCTTCACCTGGGCCGACAATGAGAGTGCAATCTTTGTGCTCACTGGTCTGGGCATCGCAGCCTTCGTGTTGAGCTTCATCCACCTGATCAGGACCGAGGACAGGAACCTCAAGCATGCGGCCAGCCGACTGGCGGCCCGGGACACATCGATGGGAGGTGAGTGAGATGGCTGGAAAGCAGATTGAGTTCAAGGAGAACCACACGCACAAGAAGTCCTACGAGCGTGGGATGTTGATCCTGTCGCTCGCGTGCATCGTGTTCGTCATCATCGCTGTGAACGTCGTCAGTGGCCCCACGTGCGGTGAAGATACATGGGCGATGTCCTGCTAGTCCCTGACGAGCAGTAGGCGAAGCAGTCGAATGACGGCGGCGGTGCGCCTCCGAGTTGCGGAGGTGGCCGCCGCCATCGTCGTCATTTCGTCGTTCCTGCCCTGGACCGTCGAGGACGACCGCACGCTGAGGGGCGTTCAGGTCGGCGACGGTCAGGTGATCGTCCTCACCGCAGTGGTGACGATCGTGATGATCCGGCTTGGTAGCCGTTTGGCGTGGTTTGCCGCCGGATTCTCCGCCGCTGTCCTCTGGCGCCAGTGGTTTGAGGATGACGTAGGCCTCCAGAGCCTCGGCCCGCTGCTTGGCGCGTTGGCGGCCTCTGTGGCCGTCGGCCTTCTGGTCTGGAACCTGCTGGCCGACATCCGGGAGAATGCCCCGTAGATAGGTGGCTTTGTTGGCGTCGGAGGTTCTCATGAGCGACGATGGGCCGATGATGGAGAGCCGGTGACGGGGGAGCGTCGCTGTGAGGTGGCGGTGGTTGGTGCCGGCATGCTGGGTGCATCGGCGGCCAGACACCTAGCCGACGCCGGCTGCGACGTGGTGCTCGTCGGTCAGGCCGAACCGACCGATCGACAGACCCATGGGGGCGTCTTCGGCAGTCACCATGACGTCGCCCGGGTGAGTCGCATTATCGATCCGGATCCGGTCCGGGCGTGGCTGGGCTATCGGTCGGTCAGCCAGTTCACGGAAGTGGCAGCCCGTACCGGCATCGACCCCGTCAACCCTGTGGGCCACCTCTGGGTGGACTCGCCTGCCGGTATCGACCTGCTGGCCGAAGCCGACGTCCGGTATGGGCTGTGTTGCCAACGACGTGGTGCAGCCGAAGCAATTGAGAGCATGGAGTTTCTCTCGCTCCCTGATGAGTGCGAGACCCTGTGGGAGCCACCACCGGCGGGCAGTGTGGACCCCCGGGCCCACGTAGCCTCCGAGACCGCCGCCGCGGTGGCTGCCGGGGCCACCCAAGTGGTCGCCCTTGTTGACTCGGTCCTCGAGGGAGCGGTCGGCCCGGTCTCGGTGTCCACCGACATGGGCGTCATCGCCGCCGACCGCGTGCTGCTGGCTACCGGTGCATTCTCCGGGTACGGCAAGTCCCCAGCGGCCGGCTTGGACCTGGAGTACGCGTTACACACCCAGTTGCTTGTCCACCTGGATGCTGCCGAGGTCGACAGGTTGGCCGGCATGCCCAGCATCATCGGTAAGTTCCCCGACCCAGTCGACGACTTCTACCTGACGCCTCCCGTGCGTGACCATCTTGTCGGACACCCTCCTGGTTCGGAGGACCGTCACATCCTCAAGGTGGGGGTACCAGAGGACGACCATGTGCGGGCTACGGCAGCCGAGTTGGTTGCCTGGTTCCGGACCGACGGTGACCCTGTAGTGGCTTTGAGGCTTGAGCGGATCTTGGGAGGGTTGCTTCCCGGGCTCCGTGACATGGGGCGCAGGACCACGTCGTGCGTCACCACCTACACGCCTAGTGGCTTTCCGTTCATCGATCTGCTGGGCGACCAGGTCAAGGGCCGGACCTACTGCGCAATCGGCGGGAACGGGTTCGCGGCGAAGTGTGCTCCGGCGCTCGGGGAACTGGCGGCAGGGCTGATCCTTGGTCGGGACTGGCCGACCGAAGTCGACCGGGAACTGTTCCGGGTCCGATTCCTGGACTAACTCCGCACGCGTTCCTTATCGGGGTCATAGTGCGGGAAGCGCACCACGGTGGCCGGGAGGCGCTTCTGGTGGCCATCCATCTGCCCCACCTCGACCTCGGTACCAATCTCAGCGTGTTCGACGGCCATCCAGCCGAGAGCGATGTTCTTCCCCAGGATGGGTGAACGGGTTCCGCTGGTGATCGTACCCACCTGCTGGCGGGCGATCATGATCGGGTTACCGGGGCCGGCTGGCTCGTCCCCTGAGAGTTCCAATCCGACCAAGGTGCGCTGGGGGTGTTCCTTGCCGCGAACCAGCGCGTCACGACCGATGAAGTCGTCCTCTTTGGTCTTGATAGGCACGGTAAAGCCGATACCTGCCTCCAGCGGAGTGGTCTGGTCGTTGAACTCGGAGCCAGCAAAGATCAGGCCGGCCTCGATGCGGAGCATGTCGAGTGCCTCGAGGCCCAAGGGTGTGAGGCCCTTTGGGCGGCCGACGGCCCAGATCGCGTCCCACACCTCCGGAGCGTCCGATGGGTGGCAGAACACCTCGAATCCCAACTCACCGGTGTAGCCGGTACGGGAAACCACGATCGGTATGCCGTGTTCGTCGCCGATGCGGGCCACTGAGAGGCGGAACCAGCCCAACTCGTCGATCGAAGCCTGGTCCGGTCGGGTCCAGATCACCTCCGAGAGGATCTCCCGACTGAGCGGCCCCTGGACCTGCACGTTGTGCAACTGGTCGGTGGCGTCACGTACCCAGACGTGGAGGCCCATTTCCTGAGCCTGCTTCCGGAGCCACAGTCCACTGGAGTCACTGCCGCCGATCCACCGGAAGTTGTCCTGGGCGAGGCGGTAGATCGTCCCGTCGTCGATCATTCCTCCGGTGTCGTAGCACATCGCCGTGTAGACGACTTGGCCGACGGCCAGCTTGCGGACGTTGCGGGTCACGCATGTCTGGAGGAGGAGCTCGGCATCGGGGCCTACGACCTCGTACTTGCGCAGCGGCGACAGGTCGATGATCCCCGCCTTCTGGCGGGTGGCCCAGTACTCGTCGAGGGGGCCATGGTTGGTGTAACTGTTGGCCAACCAGTAGCCGGCGTATTCCGTGAAGTTGCGGGTGAGTTCCGAGGTTCGGGCGTGGAATCCCGTCTCCTTGGTCAGTTCGGGGTCGGAATCTGTTGACATGCGGAAGGCCGTGGCTTTCTTGAAGGTGTTGGTCGCCGGGTACACCCGGACGTGGATGTCGGTGGGTTGCCAGCCGTTGGCGGCGTCGATGTCGCATGGGCAGGCCGACGAGACGCAGACCAGGTCGGTCAGCGCCCGCAAGAGTACGTAGTCGCCGGGTCGGGACCACGGTTCCTCAAAGTAGAGCTGGTTCGCGTCGTCCAGGTTGGTGTTGTAGAAGAAGTTGATGGCCTCCCAGCCTCGGCGGGGAGCGATGTCGTAGGGGGCCAGAACCCGGTTGAAGTTTTCACTGCAGTTGACGTGGCCCGGGTAGCCCATGTCCTCGTAGTACTTGGGGTTACAGGCCGTGTTGAAGGTGTCGTGGCGCCCCACCGTGTCGTGGACGACCTCCACCATCGGTTGGAAGTCCAGCGAGTAGTACTTGGCGAACAGGCCGGGCATGGGGTAGCTGGCGCCCATGAGGCTGCGGGTGATAGTGGCGTCCAGCGCGGCTTCCACGCCACCGTCCAGACGGGCGGCGTCGAAGCACTGGAAGTCGGAACACTCCCGGCCCTCGACGTCGATGACCTGGATGAACTCGCCGGCCTTCACCTCGTAGACCCGGGCGGTGGCCGCGTCGATTCGGAGATCCTGATTCTGGTCGGCTAGTGGCGTGGGGAGGACCTCGAGGCCCGGTACCGGGGGGGCGGTGCGGTGAACGAAGGCGATGATGTCGGTGGGCGGGTTCTGCTCGTGGGGGAGCATCTTCCCGCCGGTCACGCCGATGACGCAGACCACGTCGGCCGTGGCGGTCAACCAGGCTTCCAGGCCGGAAGGGGAATCGGGGGCGAACAGTTGAACGGCAGTAGCCGTAGCGAGGTCGATGCCCTTGGCGGCCAGCGCGTCGGCAACCCGCTGGGCGTCATGCTGGTTGGCGGCCAGGATCGCTGTGATGCCCGTTGCCGGGGCACCCGATGCACCATGGGGCAGATCGCCCAGCAAGCCTGGGTCGGAGTTGCCGTCCCGGTCGAACGCGGCCACCTCGACGGGCTGGCAACCCTCGGGATCGATGATCTGCAACCGGTCGCCTGCGCCTAGGAGCACCGCGGTTACCGCGCCGCCGGTAACCCGGTAGCGCTCCACGCCGGGCGCTAGGCCGGCCATCCCCGGCATGAGAAGCCGAGGTCTTTCGGCCATTGTGATCGTCATTTCGTGCTCTCCGTTGTACCTAGGGCGCAGGTTCCGTTGGATCCGATCCCGATCATGACACCGAACAAAGTGTCTGGACGGCGGCTTCCGCCCCACCCCCCGTGAGCGTAGATGTCCTCCACTCACACGAAAGATTTCACTGGCAGGGACTGTAGTTGATTGGTATGGTACGCCGGTCCGGGAAGCGTGACCCCGGGCTCGGGCCCTCTTCCCGAGGGGGTCGACGTTCTAGCGAAACCGTCACTAGCGATGCGCCCTCGGGCGCCAGGGGGAGACCATGACCGACATCCAGGCCTTCATCGAGGCAGAGGGGCGTGCCGAGCAGGTCGCTGAGGTCCAAAAGCGCATCGAGGCAGAGGGCATTCAGTACCTTTACTGCCAGTTCGTGTCCGTGACCGGGCGCATCATGGGCAAGGGCATCCCGGCTAAGCACTTCGGTACCATCGCCAACAAGGGCTTCCAGTTGGTCTACGGGTCCACGGCCAACCTGTTCGTCGACCGTCATGGCCAATACATCGGTTACGGCCCGGAGTCCCGCGAGTTGGTCGGCGTAGCCGAAGTAGACACCTTTATGAAGCTCCCCTGGGACCCCAAGACGGCTCGGGTTTTCTGCACGTTGTTCCGGGGTCGTGAGGAAGAGGTCGACGGTGGGATGTTCCTCACCTCGGACTGTCGCGGCAACCTCCAGCGCATCCACAAGGAGTTCGAGGAGAAGACCGGCCTCCACCTGCGTGCCGGGACCGAGCCCGAGATGATGTGGCTCAAGGCTGATGCCGACGGAAAGCCCACCGTTGAGGGCCTGACCAAGCCGAACTGCTACCACATCGACCAGTTCGCCGAGCTCCAGCCGCTCATCCACAGGGTGGTCGAGTACAGCGAGGCCATGGGCCTCGACATGATCCAGGGTGACCACGAGGACGCTCCGGGCCAGCTCGAACTCAACTTCAACTTCGACAGGGCCGAGCTGACCGCCGACCGGCTCACCACCTACCGCCAAATCTGCAAGCAGGTCGGTAGAGAACTCGGTGCCTTCCCCTGCTTCATGCCCAAGCCCTTCGTGGGCGTGTCGGCCAACGGCTGCCACCACAACATCTCCCTGTGGACCGGCGAGCCCGACGAGGGTGGCGAGAACAAGTTCATGCCCGAGGGTGACGACCCGCAGATCCCCGGAGCGATCGGGATGAAGGCCATTGGCGGGATCATGGAGCACCTCAATGCGCTGACCTGCTTGGGTTCACCAACCGTCAACTCCTATCGACGACTCTGGGATACCGGTTTCTGGGCACCCGTCTTCGCCGACTGGGGCTTCCAGAACCGCACCACCGCGCTGCGCATCAGCGCTCCGGGCCGCTTCGAGTACCGCTCGGTCGACTCGGCGGTCAACCCCTACCTGTCCTTCGCTGCCCTCATCAAGGCCATGGATGACGGGATGGATCGCAACCTGGATCCCGGCCCGCCTGAGGAGCGCAACATCTACGAGGCCATGGAAGAAGGCAAGGAAGTCAAGAAGATCCCGATGAACCTTGGCGAGGCCTTGGATGCTCTGAGGGCCGACGAGGTCGTCAAGAGCGCTCTCCCCGGAGAGATGTTCAAGGTGTTCGAGCACTACAAGCGCGACGAGTGGGAGCGCTTCATGCACACCGTGACTGACTGGGACGTCGAGGAATACCTCGACATTCTGCCGTAGGGCCAATTCCCGGGAGTCTGTTTCGGGCCCTGACCTAAGTCATACGGAACAGACCACAGAGCGATACGAGAGATCAGGAGACCCCTATGTGTGGCATCGCCGGCATCATCCATCGCGACGGCTCGGCCGACATCGGCGCCGAGTTGACCGCGATGCTCCAGTCCATGAAGCACCGGGGTCCCGACTCCACCGGTTACGCCATGTACGGCCCGCCCGACGACCTGGTCGTCGTACGGTTCATGCTGGCTGAGCCCAACGAGGTCGGTGGCTTCGGCATGGACGAGAAGATGGAGCGCAATCGGGCCGAGGTCGAGGCCCGCCTGGCCAAGGTCGGTGCAGACCTGGCCACCATCCACACCGAGTCCGGCGGCTACGCCTTCCGGGCCACCATCCGGTACGGCGGTGACCTGAAGCCGCTGGCCGACTATCTGGAGGACATCGACGGTTGCGAGGTGCTCTCGCTGGGCAACTCGTTGGAGATCGTCAAGGACCTCGGTGACGCGGAGTCGGTCCACGAGCAGTACCAGCTGGACAACCTGAAGGGCACCCATGGCATCGGGCACGTACGCATGGCGACCGAGTCAGACGTGGACCTGGCCAGCGCTCACCCCTACTGGGCCTACCCGTTCGCCGACGTATCGGTCGTGCACAACGGACAGCTCACCAACTACCACGTATGGCGCCGTCGTCTCGAGCGCATGGGCCACCGGTTCCAGTCCGAGTGCGACTCGGAGATCATTGCCGTTTACCTGGCCCAGCAACTGGAAAACGGCATGCCGCTGGAAACGGCCATGAAGCACAGCCTTGATGACTTTGACGGCGTATTCACCTACCTGGTGGCAACCGGCAACGAGTTGGGTGTGGCCAAGGACGAGATGGCGGCCAAGCCGCTGGTGCTCATGGAGACCGACGACCTGGTCGTCATGGCCTCCGAGGAGATGGCGATCCGGGCGCTGATGGGTCGTGAGGTCGAGAGCCGCGATCCGTTCGAGCGGGAGGTCCTGACGTGGCAGGTATGAACACCAAGAGTGGGGTTATCTACGACGCCCGGGGTCTGGTCGAGCCGGATCCTGAGCCGCCGATGACCGCTGAGATCGACGGCGACAGCGCCGTCATCGACGCTACCGATCTGACCACCAGGAAGATCAACCTGGAACTCAAGCGGATCGTCTACGACGAGGGTGTCAACACCGTCACCATCGTGAACCCCGGCTCCAAGCACTCCCTCGGCGTCGGCATCCTCAAGCGTTGCAACATCACGTTCGAGGGCAGCCCCGGCTGGTACGCCTGTGGCCTGATCGACGGACCTGAGGTCCAGATCAACGGCCGGGTCGGCTGGTCGCTGGGCGAGAACATGATGTCCGGATCGGTCGTGGTCGAAGGCCCGGCGGGCTCGCTCACCGGAGCCGCCCTGCGCGGTGGAGACCTGGTCGTGAAGGGCAACGTCGGCGCCCGGACGGGCATTGACCAGAAGGGCGGGACGATCATCGCTCTGGGCAGCGCCGGCATCAACACCGGCTTCATGATGCAGCGTGGTCGCCAGATCATCTGCGGGAACGTCAACGACGGCCTGGGCGACTCGATGTACGACGGCATCATCTACGTCGGCGGGAACGTGGCCTCGCTCGGCGTGGACTGCGTGCCCGGCGAGATGAACGACGATGACGTCGAGTTCATCAACCGGAAGTTCGAGATCTACGACCTCGGTACCCCGCCGGACCTGAAGAAGTTCGAGTGCGGCAAGGTGCTCCACAACTACGACGCGCTGGAGCCTTCCGAGCGCAAACTCGTTCTCTAGGAGGGACAGGCGATGCCAGAAGCGAACGACATCAAGGGCGTGGACACGCCGGTGGTGGACACCAACGCCGCCACCGACGTCATCGGCAAGAGCAAGATCTTCACGCCGGAGGTCATCAACGACATCCACGTGAAGGCTGAACTGGGCCGCTATCGGATGCGGGGATTCTCACTATTCAAGAAGATCCCACACTGGGACGAGTTGGTGTTCCTTCCTGGAACGCTCACCCGCTTCGTGATCGAGGGCTATCGCGAGAAGTGCGAGACCAAGACGGTCATCGGCGGCCGGTTTGCCGCCAAGCCGTTGGAGTTGGACATTCCCGTCTACATCACCGGCATGAGCTTCGGTGCGTTGTCTATCGAGGCCAAATCGGCACTCGCCAAGGGCGCCTCGATGGCCGGCACGGCGACATGCTCCGGTGAGGGCGGCATGATTCCGCCCGAGCGGGACCTGTCGACGAAGTGGTTCTATCAGGTCATCCAGAGCCGTTACGGCTTCAACCCGCACCACCTGATGCTGGCCGACGCGATCGAGTTCTTCATTGGACAGGGTTGCAAGGTCGGCCTTGGTGGACACCTCATGGGCCAGAAGGTCACCGAGCAGGTGGCCGAGATGCGATCGCTGCCCGCTGGCATCGACCAGCGCTCTCCGGCTCGCCACCCCGACTGGATTGGGCCTGACGACTTGTCGCTGAAGATCCAGGAGATCCGTGAGGCCACCAACTACCAGGTACCGATCCAGTTGAAGTTGGGTTCGTCACGGGTGTACGACGACGTACGGATGGCCGCCAAGTGCGGTCCTGACTCGATCTATCTCGATGGCGCCGAAGGAGGTACCGGTGCTGGTCCACACCTCGCCACCGAGGAGACGGGCATCCCGTTGATGGCCGCCATCCCCGAGGCTCGGCGGGCGCTCGAGGACGTGGGCCTGGCCGATGAGGTCGACCTCGTGGTGGCCGGCGGCATCCGCAACGGTGGTGACGTGGCCAAGTGCCTGGCTCTGGGCGCTAAGGCAGTGGCACTCGGTACCGCTGCCCTGATGGCCCTGAACTGCAACAAGCACATCGAGGGTGTCACTGACTATGAGGGCACCATCGGAGTGCCTGCCGGCGAGTGCTACCACTGCCACACCGGTCGCTGTCCAGTGGGTGTGGCCACCCAGGACGTCGAGCTGCGGGCACGCCTTGACGTCGACGAGGCCGCCCTGCGGGTCTACAACTACCTCCATACATTGACCATGGAGGTCCAGTTGCTGGCCCGTGCCTGCGGCAAGACCGACATCCACAGCCTCGAGCCTGAGGATCTGGCTGCTCTCACCCATGAGGCGTCGGCCATGGCCAAGGTGCCGCTGGCGGGGACCACCTACATCCCGGGAGTCAGTGAGGAGCGTGCGCTTCAGGAGATGAAGGACATGATGGCCAAGCAGCTCGCAGAGAGCGGGAGGAACTGACGATGGGTGTGAAGCACACGGTCGCCATCGATGCCGAGACCCTGGCCGGGAAGCGGTTTGATTACCAGGAGGACGTCTCGCTGGTAGAGGACCTTGACCTGATGGAGTTGACGCCGGGGAAGGATCTGAACTGGTTGGAGGACATCCACCTACTGGAGGAGGACGGCACCCCCGCGGTGTTTGATCGGAACTCCAACGCCTTCCTGAAGATTTACTTCGACATCCCGGAAGGTCGGGGGGACGAGTTGGCCCGCAAGGTGCTCATGAGACACCTCATCTCGGGGAACTCCTACGGCATCCAGCTCAAGGAGAAGCACTGCAAGTTCCACCAGGTGGAGCTCGGCCCGTGGGTCGCCGACTCAAAGTCGGTGGGCGACAACTACAAGGCGCCGGTTCTCGAAGGCTGGGAGCCGCCGGCCCACTAGCTCGCCGGCGGGACGATCACCGAAGAAAATCTCTGATTCGGACCCGTCGACACCTGTCGGCGGGTCCGGTCATGTCCGACCCGTGATGGATCGGTGCCGCTGACTCGGTGGCACCCAAGCAACAGGAGTACCCCATGAGCACCACCGGCAAGCTTCCCGAGTCGGTCCGGTACTGCATTATCGGTGCCGGTATCCACGGCCTGTCCACTGCTTGGCACCTGGCCCGCGAGTTGAAGGCCCGTGGCGCCGGCAGTGGTGACGACATCCTCATCATTGAGAAGTCCGCGGCGGGTGCCGGTCCGTCGGGCATCGCCTGCGGCGTGGTTCGAAACAATTATTTCCAGCCCGCCATGCGCGAGCTGATGGCTCATTCGGTCGAGGTGTGGGACGCCAATGCTGAGGCCTTCGAGTATCACCCGGTCGGCTACCTCCAGATTTCGTATGACGAGATGAGCGAGGACGTGGCGACAATCCACGAGCAGCAGAAGGCCATTGGATACGAGTCGGAGTTCATCGACGGTGTTGATGCCACCCGCGACCACATGCTGGGCATCTTCGACGACTGGCGTGCCACCGGTGTTAGCAGCGTGTTGCACGAGAAGAAGGGCGGCTACGCCCACAACATGGCCACCGTCAACGGACTGCTGGCCAAGGTGGAGGCCGAAGGCGTCAATGTCGTGTCCGACACCGTGGTCACCGAACTAGCCGTCAACGGTGGTGCCGTGACGCACGTGGTGACCAGCCGGGGCATGGTCGCCGTCGACCATGTGGTCGCCGCCGCGGGGCCGTGGGTACCGAAGTTGTGGGAAATGCTGGACCTGCCTGACACCACCGACATCGTGTCCGGCGATTCCACCCACACCGTGCCGACCTGGAAGTTCTGGGCCCTCCAAGAGGGGACGCTGGACGTCGATCCCGGTTACCTGATGAACAACGCCGGGACTATGCCGCCGGTCGTCCATGTGGATGCCGACGCACCCCTGCATGACGAGGATGGGAACCTGTTGGTAGATGGCAAGTGGGGCGTGTACTACAAGCCCGACTTCAACTTCGGTGGGGTGCAGGGCGGCTATATGCCCTACCCGGTCGACAAGCCATGGCGTGACGTGGCCATCGATCCTTACGGCCCAGCCAGTCCGGACTTCGTGGTCGGCGAAGACTTCCGGGCTGTGTGGGCCGCTGCGTTGTCGCACTGCCAGTCACGGTTCGAGGGCAAGGCCCACCTGATGAGTCAGGTGCCATCCGGCGGGATCGGGGCGTTCACCCCGGATAGCTTTCCAGTGCTGGACACCTTCTGTGAGAACGTCTACGTGATCGCTGACTCGAACCACGGCTTCAAGATGATCGGGTTGGGCGCACTGGTGGCCAAGGAACTCTGCGGCGCCACGCAGGCCCTGTTGGAGCCGTTCCGGTACAGCCGGTACGCCTTGGGCAATCTGCATCCGGAGAGCAACTCGCCGTATCCCTGGAGTTAGGGCCAGTCGCTTCATTCTCTCTGGGGCGGTGGTCGTTTTGAGTTTTGCAGCGAGCCGGGAGCCTAAGGTCGGTCTGGGTCAAGAGGTCAACAGAAAGTTGGAGAGTCCGCTATGGCTAGTAAAGACAAGGGTGGCCGGAGCAGCAAGACTCCCGCCTCCAAGAGCGCTAAAGAAAAGCGACAGGCAAAGAAAGACAAGAAGGCAGGGAAGGGCGGCCTCTAAGCCTGATGGGGGCTGAGCGGTGAACCGATCTCGAAGGGTGTCGGCCTCTCAGCCGCCGCCGTCCGGGGCCTCGTCTAGCAGGTAGGTGGCCATCGAGTCGTCTAGCGCATCCAGCCACGGCGTGTGGTGGGGCGGCGCCACGGTCCCGGTCAGTGTCGACGGG
The DNA here is from genome assembly GCA_030747595.1 of Acidimicrobiales bacterium. NCBI lineage: Bacteria > Bacillati > Actinomycetota > Acidimicrobiia > Acidimicrobiales > Acidimicrobiales bacterium. The sequence continues at coordinate 61,826 of JASLKK010000012.1, forward strand.
AATCCGAGGTTCCGGTAGCCCATGATGTCGGCCTTCTTGTGGCCCTTCCAGTCCTTAAACATCTGGTTCACTGCCGGGATATTGAAGTCCGGGTAGTCGGTTTCGTCGACCAGAACCTGGGTGTAGTCGCCCTGGAAGTCAATTTCTTCGTAGGCCGTCTCGAGTGCCTCTTCGCGGGCCAGCCAGGCAGCACCGTCGGCAGCCATCTCCTCGGCAGACGGCAGATCGATGCGTCCCATCATGACGTCGCGGGCGTACCAGGCCTGCGCATCGAACATGTTGAATGTGTAGTACTGGTCCTGCATCCCGAGGTAGAAGAGTTTCGGGTTCCGCTCCCACACCACGCCCTTGTAGAGGCCGGAGACCCACAGCCGGTTGGCCGTCTCGAGCCGAAGGTCGTCAGGGAGGTAGGGGAAGTGATGCTGGTATCCAGTGCACAGGATGATGGCATCCACGTCACGGGTCTGGCCGTCGGAGAAGTGGACGGTGTTGCCGTCCACGTGGGTGAGGATCGGAAGTTCCTCCCAGTTGTCGGGCCAGTCGTAGCCCATGGTGCCGGCCCGTGACGTGCAGTAGATGCGGTTGGCGCCGTACTTGTGGCACTGCGAGCCGATGTCCTCGGCCGAGTAGCTGGCCCCCACGATGAGGATGTCCCGGCCGGTGAACTCGACGGCGTCACGGAAGTCGTGGGCGTGAAGGATACGGCCCAGGAACCTTTCGAAGCCCGGGTAGTGGGGCACGTTGGGCACCGAGAAGTGGCCTGAGGCGACCACGACGTGGTCGAACTTCTCGGACGACGTGTGGCCGCCATCCAGATCGTGGGACGTAACGGTAAACATCCCGGCCCCGTCGCCAGCGGCCCCGTCATAGGTCACCTCGCGCACGGTGGTCCGGAACCGGATCTGGTCACGTACGCCGCTCTTTTCGACGCGGCCTTTGATGTAGTCCCACAGGACCTCACGGGGCGGGTAGGAGGCGATGGGCTTCCCGAAGTGCTCCTCGAATCCGTAGTCGGCGAACTCCAGGCACTCCTTGGGTCCGTTGGACCACAGGTAGCGGTACATCGACCCGTGTACCGATTCGCCGTACTCGTCGACACCGGTGCGCCACGTGTAGTTCCATAGGCCACCCCAGTCGTCCTGCTTCTCGTAGCAGACGACCTCGGGGACCTCGGCACCCTGTTTGGCGGCGGATGCGAAGGCTCGCAACTGGGCCAGACCGCTGGGGCCCGCGCCGACCACGGCAACTCTGGTCATGTCGTTTCCTTTCGGCCTCAAATTAGGAAATGAGACCGAGTTGGCGCTTGCGCTTATCGGCCCATTCGGAGATGAGTACGTCGGAAGCCATGCCTATGCAGGCCACGGCAATTCCGGCGACGATAGCCCGGCCACTGTCGATGTTGGGCTGAGCCTCGATGAGCTCTCGAGCCAGCCCCGTGGTCTTGATGAGTCCGGCGATCATCACCATGAAGAGGCCGAACATGATTGTCTGGTTGATGCCGAGCATGATCTCCGGCACGGCCATGGGCAACTTCACCTTCCAGAGGGTCTGTCGTCGTGTGCAGCCTGTCATCGTCGATGCCTCGACCAACGACTCCGGTACGTTTTGGATGCCGAATATCGTGTACCGGATGGCTGGTACGGATGCGGACAGGACCACGGCGACGATGATCGCTGTTTCGGAGACGTCGAAGAACATGATTGCTGGGAACAGGTAGACGAACGACGGGAAGGTCTGGAAGAAGTCGAGGACCACTTGTACTGCCGTGTTACGCCTCGCCGTGGTCGCTGCCCAGATCCCGAACGGAACACCGAAGATGATCGCCAGCAACACGGCAAAGGTCAGCTGGTAGAAGTTCCACATGGCCTGCCACCAGAACCCGGCGAGGGAGATGAAGGCGATCATGCCTGCGGCCATGAGGGCGGGCCGGCGACCGTTGATGAAGTATCCGATCACACCGAAGAGCAGGACGAGGCCCACCCATGGAATGGTGAGGTAGGCATCGCGCAGGGGTAGCAGGATCCAGGACTCGAGCACATCTCGAAAGGCGATGGTTTGGTCGCGGAGGTTCACAGTGAAGGACTCGTCAGTGGTTCGGAGGGTTACCCAGCCGAGCGTTACGAGCACTGTCATGGCCGTCGTCCAGGTGAAGCGAAGCGACTCTCGGGCCCGGGCGGCCGCCTCGAGTTGGGAGTAGCCCTTCTCGGAAATCTGGGCCATCAACTTGGTCCGTACCGATAAGCCGTACACCACGGCGGCGACGCCGGCCGCCACGAAGACGTAGATCCACGGCTCGGTGGACAGGTGCAGGAAGTCGAACAGGCCTACGGACCACCCAACCCAGCTCACGGCTACTGCGCCGACCAGCCAGCGATAGCGCCGAGTGCTCCAGGCCAGCCATCCGGCACCTGCGATGGCGGCCAGGAAGGCCACCAACCACCATCCGCCGGACAACTCCCACCACGCTATGTCGGTCTTGGCGTGGTCCACGAGCCATTCCCAGAAGGCCTCGTGGCCCCACATCCACGAGTTGGGTACGCGGAAGGCGGCATCCCAGACCTGGGCCAGGAGGAGGCCACCAGCCAGCACCCCTCCCGAAGCCAGGAGGTATGGGTGACGCTTCCAGAAAGGCACGCCCTCTTCGTGGTGGGTCGGCTGAAGTCGACCTAGCGCCTGGCTGAGGCGGTCCAGGGTGATGGCCATGACGACGATGGCGATTCCGATTTCGGTTCCGGCCCCGATATGGAGTCCCGTGAGGCGGAACAGGAGGTCCTGCCCCAGGCCGGCGGTGCCGACGAAGGATGCGATGACCACCATGGCCAGGCACTCCATCACCACCTGGTTGATGCCGACTAGGAGAGATTGGCGGGCGGCGGGAAGCTCTACTTTCCACAGCATCTGACGTCGCGTGCAGCCACCCATGATCCCTGCCTCGATGACCTCTTTCGAGATCCCCTGGACACCGAGGATCGTCACCCTGGCCATTGGTGGGATGGCGTAGGCGATTGTGGCGATGACACCGGCCTTGTGCGAGAGGCCGATGAAAACGCCGATCGGGATGAGGAAGGTGAAGTGAGGGAAGGCCTGGGTCAGGTTCATGATCGGGATCAGGAACTGTTCGACCCGACGTCGCTTAGCTGCCACCAGGCCGATAAGGCCTCCAAGGAAGGCGGCGATCGGAACTGCCACAAGAACAGCGGACAGCGTGATCATTGTCTTGTCCCAGCGAGTTTCCGCTCCGGCCTTCTCCGCAGGTTCGCCGATGAAGGCGGCGTAGAGGATGAACCCGACCGACAGGAGGGCGAGGCGCCAACCCCCCAGCTTCCATCCGACGACACCGAAGAGGCCGGCGATCACTATCCATGGCAGGGCGGGGATATGCCACGGTTCGTAGAGGCTCACAGCGGCCATCCACCCGATGAGGGCGGTAGTCATCGCCCACGCGGTGCTCCGGCGTTGCCAGGCCAGCCAGCCTGTTCCGCCGACGAGGAGGACGAAGATGAACAGCCACGGCATGTCGGGAAGATGCCAAGGTCCGTAGCCGCTGATAAGGAGTCCTTCGGCGACATCCAGGGGGAACTCCAGCCATCGTGCGACCTGGCGGAAGAGAGCCTTGACGTTGAAAGATTCCTCGTTTGTTTGCAGGGTCACCCAACCGATAGTGGCGATGGCCGTGGTAGCGGCCGTCCACTCGAACGCCCGATCCCGCATGGCTTGGGCCGCAGAGGCGATGCCTATGACCACGAAGACGAAGATCCACGGCGTGGTCGGGAGGCGCAGGAAGTCGAATAGGTCGACAGACCAACCCGTCCAGGCCACCGCCACAGTGGCAATCAGCCAGCGGTTGGTTCGGGTACGCCATGCCATCCAGCCTGTGGCCCCGAGGCATACCAGAAGAGCCAACAGCCACGGTCCACTGGAAAGGTGCCACGCCACGGTGAACTGGAAGAACTCCTCGTAGCGGAGGTGGTCGAACCAGGTGTTAACCCATCCTGTGGCTTTGTAGCTGACGCTGGCAAAGCCGTCCCGGCCCGCAAAGTTGAACCAGTCGACGGTCCAGGTCCGCGGAACCCGGTAGAGCCATTCGAGCGCTGCTGACTCACCTTCGTATTTGCCGGTTCGGGTGATGTGGTGCGACCCAAGCCGCCACCAGGTGAACCACAGGATCAGGAACGGTCCGAAGGCGATTGCCGCCTTTTGTCGGCCGGATAGTTGTTTTGCTGGTCCGTCGGCCGACGCCGCGTCGGAGGTGTCGAGGGGCTCGGATGTGGTCTGATCGGTCATGGCCTGGTGATCACTCGGCCTCAAAGAGCGCTTCGGTCACCTGCGCTGCGGTGATCGAGCCGACAACCTCCCCGTCTTCGACCACCCTCACCGGGACCGTGGAACTGAGGATCTGGTTGGCTGCTGATGAGACAAACACGCGTCCGTCGACCTCGCCGTCAGCGCTATCCGATGGGGGACCCATCAGGGTGTGGACACGAAGCAACTTGGCTCGGGAGACGTTCTTCGTGAACGCTGCGACGTAGTCCGAGCCCGGGTTGGTGATCAACTCCTCTGCAGTGCCCAGCTGGTCAATTACCCCGTCACGCATGATGGCGATCCTGTCGGCAAGACGGATGGCCTCGTCGAAGTCGTGCGTGATGAAGATGATCGTTTTTTGCAAAGTTGACTGGAGACGAAGAAACTCATCCTGCATGTCGCGCCGAATGAGGGCGTCCAAGGCGGAGAACGGCTCGTCGAGGAACCAGACGTCGGGCTCCACGGCCAGAGAGCGGCCGATGCCTACGCGCTGCTGCTGTCCACCGGAGAGCTCTCTCGGGTAGTAGTTGCCACGTCCGTGCAATCCGACGAGGTCGATGATCTCGAGGGCCCGAGCGTTTCGGATGGCGAGGTCCACTCCCTGCACCTCGAGCGGGAAGGCAACATTTTCCAGCACCGTGCGGTGCGGGAAAAGTGCGAAGTGCTGGAACACCATGCCCATCTTGTGTCGGCGAAGTTCGACCAACTCCCGTTCAGAGGCGGCACGCAGGTCCTCGCCGTCGAAGTCGATCTCACCGGCGGTCGGCTCGATGAGGCGAGACATGCAGCGGACGAGGGTGGATTTGCCAGAGCCGCTAAGGCCCATCAGGACGACGAGTTCGCCCTCGTTGATTTCTAGTGAAGCGTTCCGAACGGCTGGGATGTAGCCGCTTTCCTTGATCGTCGCGAGATCTGGCTCGCCATCGTGGGAGGCCAGGAACTTCTCAGGTTCGGGCCCGTAGAGCTTCCAGACGTTACGGCAAACGATCTTGGGTTTGGTCATCGTGTCGGGCCTCGCCGAGACCTTAGTCCCGTTGTCAGGGTGGGTATGCGGGTTAGGACTTCAGTCATGACGACGTCGGGCCGGTGGCCGCGGGGGGGGGCCCCGGCACCCGGCCCGACATTACGACACCATTAGGCATCGCGTCTCATGGCGACTAGCCAACCCAGGCGTTCACCCGGTCAACGTTGTCGGCGAGCCACAAGGAAGCGGCATCTTCAGGCTCCATGCCGTCGATGTCGACGTACATGGCCAACTGGGCAATGTCCAAGTTGGTGAAGTTCATCCTCTGTACGACCTCGTAGGCGTTCGGCCACTTGTCCGGGAATCCGGACCACACGCCGAGCTTGAGATAGCCGTCCTTCGGGTTGCCACAGTCGTGCGTCGTCTCCGGGTTGAGGCCCCAAGAGGCATCGGTCCGGCACTCGTCAGCAAACGTCGGGAACTCGATGAACTTGCCGTCGTACATGGCCTCGATGAAGTTCGGGGTCCAGTTGAACAACACGATCGGCTCCTGGTTCGCAGAAGCTGCCTCCAACGCTGCCCACAGGGCACCAGCCGTACCGGCGTTCTCGACAATGAAGTCCATCTCGAGACCCTCGACACGCTCCTGGTCACCCTTCAACCAGTCCACCGGACCACCAAGGAAGCGGCCCTTGCCACCCGAATCGGGCGTAGCGAACATTTCGGCGCAACCGTTGAGCGCCTCCCAGTCGGGGAGACCCGGGCACACGTCCTCAACGTAGGACGGGTACCACCACTCTTCACGGGTCTTGGCGTCGTGCGTTGCCGCATCGATCACACAACCCGCGTCGACCTGCTCCATGAAGGCAACGCCAAAGGCGCCCTCCCAGACCTCGTGAACGAGGTCCATGTCGCCCTCACACATCGACGTGTACACCAGCGTGGAATCCGCCGAGATGTACTCAACCGAGTTGCCGGCCTGCTCCAGGATCGCACCAACGGCGTAGACGCCGGCGATCTGGGACGACCAGTTGTGGATCGGCAACTTGATCGGATCCGACGAATCCGCCGCAGCGACCGGGGCCTCGGGGCAGACACCCTGATCGGCTGAAGCCCATCCAGTCCAACGGGCACAGTTGTCGGCCAACCACAAGGCAGCCGCATCCTCAGGCTCCATGCCGTCGATGTCGACGTACATGGCCAACTGGGCAATGTCCAAGTTGGTGAAGTTCATCTTCTGAACCGCGGCATACGCAGTCGGCCACTTGTCCGGGAATCCGGACCACACGCCGAGCTTGAGATAGCCGTCCTTCGGGTTGCCACAGTCGTGCGTC
>JASLKK010000013.1 GCA_030747595.1 Acidimicrobiales bacterium
GTGTGCGGGCAATGACCCGTTCCTTCCGCTTCAGCATCCAGGCCTCGGCGCCCCGTCCAGCTGCCGAATGGCGCGAACTTGGCCGTCGGGCTGAAGACCTTGGCTACTCCGCCTTGTCGGTCTCGGACCACCTCGATGCCGAGATGGCTCCCCTGATCGCCCTGGCCGTCACCGCCGAGGCCACCCGTGACCTGCGCCTGACCACCCTCGTGCTGGGCAACGACTTCCGGCACCCGCTGTTCCTGGCTAAGCAGGCCGCCACGCTGGACCTGCTGTCGGACGGGCGCCTCGAGTTGGGCCTGGGGGCCGGCTGGAAGACCTCCGACTATGACCAGTCGGGTCTCGCCCTGGATCAACCGGGCGTGCGCATCGCCCGGCTGGCCGAGTCCGTCGAGATCCTGAAGCGGTGCTTCGCCGAGGGGTCGTTCGACTTTGACGGCAAGCACTACACGGTGAGCGGCCACGACGGACAGCCGACCTGCATCCAGTCGCCCCACCCACCGTTCCTACTAGCCGGTGGGGGTCGCAAGATGTTGTCTCTGGCTGCCCGGGAGGCCGACATAGTGGGGCTGAACGCCAACATGGCCGCCGGGGTGATCGACGAGCGGGCCGGCGCCTCGGCCACCGTGGAGGCCACCGACGAAAAGTTGGGGTGGATACGCGATGCAGCCGGCGACAGGTTCGAGGACCTCGAACTGCAGACCCGGGTCCACATGTCCCAGATCACCGACGATCCGATCGGTCTAGCCGAGTTGATGGCGCCGGCCCTGGGCCTGGACGCCGAGGCGGCGTTGGCCTCGCCCCACGTGTTGGCGGGTTCCACGGGCCAGTGCGTCGAGACGCTGCTGGCTTGGCGGGAACGATGGGGCCTGACCTACATCGGCCTCAACGAGGACTCGATGGTCGAGTTCGGACCGGTCGTGGAGGCCCTGTCCGGCGTCTGAGCCCAGATCCGAAGACCGGGCTACCAAAGTTCGTCTGTGTAGCGGTCGGTGCCGACCACGGTGCGCAGGAACGGTGCGGCCGACGTGACCCGACCTAGGCCCGATGCTTCGAGGCGAGCCGCATAGTCCACGAACCGGATCCAGCAGGCTGCTGGATCATCCTCGACGAAGAAAAGTTGCATCGTGGCATCGGGGCCGATGGGTGGCGATCCGAGGTCCATGGGGGCGTTGTTGGTCATGTCGTCGCGGGGGACGGCCTTCCACTGGGCACACGCCGCCACTGGCCCGTCGGCGAATAGGCCCGGCAGCCCCTCGGTGTCCACCCAGGCATCCAGGCCAGCAGCCTCCCCCGAGGGCTCCACGACGACCGACACCAAACCGGCGTACCCGTGGTCGAGAGCCACGTCGACGGGCACCGGGTCGGCGTCTCGGTACCGGTTGGACAAGTGCAGGTACAACACGGTGTGGGCGTGACGGCGCTCCTGGAAGCCCCGGCCGGCCATATAGAGCTTCACCACCTGGTCGGCCCCCCAGGAGAAATGGTCGTCGTGGTGACCCTCCTCCACCCAGTAGACGGCCAGGTACGAGCCCCGGTCCGACGGGTCATTGACCGAGTTGCCATCGGTCGGAAAACGCAGCTCCTTCAACGCCCGAGTGGCCACCCACCGGCTGCCAGCGAAGCACCACGGGCCGGTCATGCAGCCCCCGTAGTAGTGGTCACGCTCGTACCAACGGTTGTAGGCGACCTCATGGCCCTTCTCGGGGTCGACCAGCGTGTAGAGCATGCTGCCCACCCTTACCGGGTGTACGGGCCCCCTCTCCGGGTCATGGGTTTCGTCAGCCATCGGGGGTCCTCCGGGTTCGGGTCAGCGGGGTTCGATGAGGATCGACGCGGTGGCCCTTCCCACCCGCCCGTCCAGGTCATAGAGCACGGCCTCGGACAAGCCGATGCCGTCACCGTCGTTCTTGTGCAGGGCCCGGACTCCCATCCAGTCGCCCACCGGGTCACGGAAGGCGGTTACTGCCAGGTCGGCGTTGACTGTCATCCACTCGTCAGGCTGGAGGTACTGGGCGGCCATGGACGCCATGTCGGCCACCGTAGCCAGGCGCACGAAGGCGCTGGTCTTGCACCCGGCCACCATCTCGTTGTGCATACGCAGCCACACGAGGCCTGGGGCGCCATCGCGATACTCGCCAGTACGTCGGAACTCCACCGCCCGAAGGAAGGCCGGGACACCGATGCCCAGCATGGTGAGAAGCACCGGCTCATCGGGCAGGGCGTGGGGCTCGTCCTCGGGGTGGGCCGTCTTTTCGGGTTCGACCGGGTTGGGGATATCGGCCACCCGCATTCGCAGCGAGGTAGCGCGGGCCATCTCCACATCGAGGTCGGAGCCGGAAAAGAGCGACGCCCTCACGACCTGGATTCGGCGACCGGACCGCAACACCTCCACCTCGGGCCGCAGCGGGGTGAGCGGCACACCGCGCATCATGTCGACGGTATGGCGGACCGTGCGCATGGGTGCAGGGGCGGGAACCGTCTCAACGAGATGGGCGAGGATGCCCGAGATAGGGCCGCCGTGCTGGATGGTCGGGTCCCACGGGCCGCCGGTCAGCGGTCCGGGCACCAGGAGGCCGCCACGTTCCCCGTAGAAGGGCTCAGTCGAGTACTGCTGATTGGTCTCGGCAATGCCGCCGACGGGGTCCGAGGTCACCGCCCGATCATGCCGTCCGGCCGAGCAACGACAGGAGTCGGACACCGGCCGATGCACCGTCGGGCGGCATCACCTTTGACCCGAAGTGGCCGGTGAGGGCGTCCGAGCCGGCCAGCGGCAACCAGAAGTCGAGACACCGTTCGGCCAGGGTTTCCGGCAGTTCAACGTAAGCGCCGCACGACCGGGCCAGGTCCCAGCCGTGGACCAGATTCTCGGTGACCCGGAAGCCGATGATGACCCCGCCCGGCAGTTCGCCCACCGCGTGGGGGTGTAGGGCATCCAGCACGCCGTCGACCGATGCCGACTCGATGGCGGCCAGCACCGTGCCCCGCCAGGTGGCCATGGGATTCAGGCCCAGGATCGACGGGTCGGCCTGGGACTCCCATGCTCCACCGCCGCGCAGCACGCGGGTGACCAGCGCCTCGCCGGTGATCACGTGGGCTACCAGCGTGCGGACGTCCCATCCGTCGCACGGGGTATCGGCCGTCCAGTCCAGTTCGGTGACCTCAGCGAGGCGTTCACCGAAGAAGGCGCACGCCGTCGTGTAGGCGGCCACCGTGTCGGTGCGCTCGCTGTCAGTCAGGCCCGTTCCCGGCCCTTCGGGCGGATCGGCGCCCGGCCTGTCCGCTGGGTTCACTCCCACTCGATGGTGCCGGGGGGCTTGGAGGTGATGTCGTAAGCCACCCGATTCACGCCGTCCACCTCGTTGATGATGCGGCTGGACATCCGCTCTAAGAGGTCGTGGGGCAGGCGGGCCCAGTCGGCGGTCATGGCATCTTCGCTGGTGACGGCCCGGATGATGACCGGTCGGGCGTAGGTGCGCTCGTCGCCCATGACGCCTACGGACCGGGCGGATGTCGGCCAGTACTGCGAAGGCCTGCCAGATCTCGCGTTCCAGACCAGCCTCACGAATCTCCTCACGGACAATGAGGTCGGCGGCCTGCAGGGTGGCGGCGGTCTCCGGTGTGACCTCGCCGACAATGCGAACGCCCAGGCCGGGGCCGGGAAACGGCTGGCGCCACACGATCTCGTCGGGCAGGCCCAACTCGGAACCGACAGCTCGCACCTCGTCCTTGAACAGGTTGCGGAGCGGTTCGACGAGGGCGAAGTCCATGTCGTCGGGTAGGCCGCCCACGTTGTGGTGGCTCTTGATCTTGGCTGCGTCCTTGGTGCCCGATTCGATGACGTCCGGGTAGAGCGTGCCCTGGACGAGGAACTTCGCATCGGTGATGCCGCTCGAGGCGTCCTCGAAGATCCGGATGAACAGTTCGCCGATGACCTTGCGCTTGTCCTCCGGGTCGGTGACCCCGGCCAACTTGTCAAAGAACCGGTCGGCGGCCCGCACGTGGATGAGCTCGATGCCTTGGGTCTTCTGGAAGGTATCCACGACCTGTTCGCCCTCGCCGGCCCGCATCAGGCCGGTGTCGACGAACACGCAGGTCAGCTGGGACCCGATGGCCCTGTGCACGAGTGCCGCGGCGACCGCTGAGTCAACCCCGCCGGACAGTCCGCAGATGGCCCGTCCGGTGCCAACCTGTTCTCGGATGGCGTCCACCGACGAGTCGATGACCGAGGCCATCGTCCAATCGCCAGCACACCCGCAGACGTCGCGGACGAAGCGGGTGAGCAGGTCCTGGCCACACGGCGTGTGGTGGACCTCGGGGTGGAACTGGACGGCGTACAACCCGTCGTCGGGGGCCTCAAAGGCGGCTACCGGGGCGTCGGGCGACGAGGCGGTCACCGTGGCGCCGCCCGGCGCGTCGGTGATGGCGTCGAAGTGGCTCATCCAGACCGAGTGGCTGCCGGTGCCAGCGTCGCCCAGGAGCACGCCGGTGTCGGCGACGGTCAGCTCGGTGCGGCCGTACTCGCCGTGTTCGTTGCGACCCACCGTGCCGCCCCGCTGGTGGGCAATGAGTTGGGCGCCGTAGCAGATGCCCAGGATGGGCACACCGAGGTCGTAGACGCCGGGATCGATCCGAGGGGCGCCGTCGACGTGAACCGAGGCTGGGCCACCGCTGAAGATGATTCCGGTGGGTGCCCGCTCGGCGAACTCGGCCGCCGTCAGGTCGTGGGGGACGATCTCACTGAAGACATCTGCCTCACGAACCCTTCGGGCAATGAGCTGGGCGTACTGGGCGCCGAAGTCGACAACCAGGATGCGGTCGGTAGCGCGTGCGCTCCCGCCGGGGGTCTCAGCCATGAAGTGGTGGGTCGATCCGGTTGCGTTGGTCGGAGAAGCCGGGCCGCAGGCCTAGTGGCCCATCCCCACGCCCTGGGACTTCTGAAGCGACTTGCCCTCGGTCATCAGCGCCGGGGCGACCATGACCTCGGCCTTCTGGAACTCCTTGACGTCGAGGTAACCACAGGTAGCCATCGAGGTTCGGAGCCCGCCGAACAGGTTCAACTTGCCGTCGTTCTCGTTGGCCGGACCGAGGAGAATCTCCTCGAGAGAGCCTCTCGTCGCGGTCTGGACCCGAGCGCCGCGGGGCAGCGTCGGGTGGAAGGTGGCCATGCCCCAGTGGTAGCCGCGGCCTGGTGCTTCCGAAGCGGCAGCCAGAGGCGAGCCGATCATCACGGCGTCGGCGCCACACACGATGGCCTTGGAGATGTCGCCACCGGTGGCCATCCCGCCATCGGCGATGACGTGGCAGTAAACGCCGGTCTCGTCAAGGTGACGCATGCGGGCCGCACGGACGTCGGCAATGGCCGTGGCCTGCGGGACGCCGAGGCCCAGCACACCGCGGGTGGTGCAGGCGTGGCCGGGACCCACGCCAACCAGCACACCAGCCGCACCGGTACGCATCAGGTGGAGGGCCGCTTTGTTGGTGGCACAGCCGCCGACGATGACCGGGATGTCCAACTGGCGGATGAACGTCTTGAGGTTCAACGGCTCGACGGTGGTCGACACGTGTTCGGCCGACACGACGGTGCCTTGGATGACCAGCATGTCCAGTTCGCCGGCGAGAATGTTCTCGATCATCCCGTGGGTGCGCTGCGGGGTGACCGAGGCGCACGACACCACACCGGCGGCGTTGATCTCGCGGATCCGCTCGGTGACTAGGTCAGGGATGATGGGCTGCTGGTACAGCTCCTGCATCCGCTTGGTGGCCTTCTCGACGGGCTGTTCGGCAATCTCGGCGAGGATGGAGTCGGCGTCCTCGTAGCGGGTCCAGAGGCCCTCAAGGTTGAGCACGCCTACGCCACCTAGGCGGCCAATCTCAATAGCCGTGGCCGGGCTGATGACACCGTCCATGGCTGAACCCATAAGGGGCAGGTCGAAGCGGTAGGCGTCGATCTGCCAGGAAATGTCGACGTCTTCGGGGTCGCGAGTCCGACGGCTGGGGACGATTGCGATGTCGTCGAACCCATAGGCCCGTCGACCGCTCTTTCCCATCCCGATCCCGATCTCGATCTCGGCCATGGTTGCTGCAACTCCCTGTTGGTGCCTGAAAGTCACCGTCTCCGGCCGGAAGGCCTTGTGACGGCCCCCGGAAAGGGTCGATTCTAGTCACGCGCGTCCGACGCGAACGGCGAGAAGAGCCCGCTGTTTTCGGGTTTGTCAGGCTCAGCCTCGACCCGGCCATCGGCGTCGATCAGGGGCCGTCGAAAACCAGGGCGTCGAGGAGGTCGGCCAGTTCGGTGACGTGCTCGGCAGTCGTCCAGGTACCACCCACTGCGACTCTCAGCGCGTACCGGTCGTCGAGGCGGGTGTGGGTGAGGAAGGCCCGGCCCGAGGCGTTGACGGTGGCCAGCAGGTGCTCGGAGGCCTCGTCTCCGTCCACGTGGCGGAAGCACACCAAGCCCAACGACAGGGGCGCCGCCATCTCCAAGCTCGGGTTGGACGCCACCCGGTCGGCTAGATCGGTCGTGGCCGCCACGTGGGACCGGATGTGGGCTCGCAGGCCGTCCGTCCCGTAGGAGCGCAACACGAACCAGAGCTTGAGGGACCGGAAGCGGCGCCCGAGGGGCACCTGCCAGTCCCGGTAGTCGATCACCTCGCCGGCATCGCTGGCCGCGTTGCGGAGGTACTCGGGGACGATTGACAGCGAATCCAGCAGCGGACCCGAATCGGCCACAAAGAACGCCGAGCAGTCGAAGTTGGTGAGCAGCCACTTGTGGGGGTTGAAGCAGTAACTGTCGACCCGGTCCAGTCCGTCCAACAGGTGGCGGTACTCGGGGCACACGGTGGCCGAACCGGCCCACGCGGCATCCACGTGTACCCACGCCCCGACGGGCCCGGCCACATCGCAGACCCTGGCCACCGGGTCGATGGCGCCCGACGACGTAGTACCTACCGTGGCAGCGATGAGGCACGGCACGAGGCCCTCGGCCTCGTCGGCGGCAACCATGGCGGCCAACGCATCGGCATCCATGGCGAACCCGACGTCGGTGGGCACGACCCGCAACTGCTCACGGGCGAAGCCGGCGACCAAGATGTCCTTTTCAATCGAGGAGTGGGCTTGGGCTGACGTGTAGACCCGCAGACGTGGCAGTTCGGCAGCGCCGCCGGATCGGTCGCGGGCAGCCAGCACGGCACACAGCGACGCTGACGAGGCCGAGTCCTGGATGACGCCGCCGCCCGGACCGTCGGAGCGGAACCGGTCGGGAAGCCCGCAGGCCTCGACCAGCCAATCCAGGACAAGGGTCTCCAATTCCGTGCAAGCCGGACTGGTCGACCACATCATTCCCTGAACCCCCAGGCCGGCTGAGATCAACTCACCCAGGATTGATGGCGGCGACGAGTCGGCCGGGAAGAAACCATAGAAACCGGGGTGCTGCCACTGGGTGGTAGCCGGGACGATGAGACGGTCCACGTCGGTCAGCAGATCGGCAAATGGTTCGCCGACGGCGGGCGGGGACGAAGGCAGTGACCGGTAGACGTCCCCAGGAGCCACGTCGGGCACGATCGGTCGGTCATGCCCGCCATCGCGGTGGTCGGCCAGGAAGTCGGCCAACCAGTCGATTGCAACCCGTCCGGCCTCCCGGAATTCGTCGGGCGTCATGTGCTCGGGGCCCGTCGGTTGCTCAGAAGGTCGGTCAGTCATCGCTGATTCCTCTCAACACGGGCATCACGAGTCAGCACGATAATTGCGGTGGTCGTCAACGCCGAGGGCGAGCGCCAGCAGCTGGCGCAGCATGGCTGCCGTGGCACCCCATATCGTGTCGCCGACCAACTCGAAGAACGTGATGATCCACGGATCACCGTAGGTGGACCACTCCTCCTCGCGGTACACCTCGTCCAGCAGCAGCTCGGCCAGCGGCACGTGGAGGATGGCCTCCACCTCATCGGGGTTGGCCACCAGATCAGGACGGCCGTCGAGGACGGCCACAAACGGGTGGATGAGACTCCGACTGCCCACGGTGACCAGCGGGTCGAGACGACCGACAAGTCGGACCAGCGACGGATCCAGCCCGATCTCCTCCTCGGCCTCGCGCAAGGCGGTGGCCCAGAGGTCCGGGTCGGTCGGATCATGGCGGCCGCCGGGGAACGAGACCTCGTGGGTGTGGCTGGAAAGGCTGGGCGACCGTCGGGTCAGTACCACGTGGGGTCCACCACCCTCGGGGTCGTCATAGAGGGCGACCAGCACGCCGGCTTCGCGTTCGTCGCCGCGGGGTCGCCCTCGAATGCCGCCGGGTTCGCGGCCGACGAACACGGCAACTAGGTGGCCGAGGGTCAGATGCCGGTCGACCAGCGCGCCCCACGGCGGCGCCTCGCCTAGGCGCCAACCATCAGGCCGGGGGATCTCTTGGGGTCCGCCCCATCCGGTGGGCCGCACGACGGCGGTCACTGCTCGATCGGGTCGGCCAGGAACGCCTCAAGCCCCGCGTCTCGGAGGCCTTCGGCCACCTCGAGGGGGACAATGGAGCCACGCTCCCAGCCATCCCAGTGAACGGATAGGGCGGCGACCAGCTCGGCTCGGGGGTCGTCGTCCTCAGCAGCCAAGGCTGCGGCGGCCAACACCTCGGGGAAGCGACCCGTCTTGAGGTTGGCCAGCATTCGACCCACCAAGGTCTCACCCCGGATCCATTCCGCGAACTGGCCGGCCAACTTGACGGAATCGGGGGCGGGCCGGTGGTCAGGCACCGTTGAATCGTCGAAAACCACCGGATCGGACATGGTTGCCACGGTACCGGCGCACCCGACTCGCCAGTCAGCGGGACGGGCCGAAAGTGGGTTCAAAACGACGGAAGCCGGACCCGTGGGCCCGGCTTCCGTGACCCCCGGCCGAAGCCGGAGGACAATCCCGAAGGATCCCTACATCATGCCGCCCATGCCGCCCATGCCGCCCATGGGATCCATGCCTCCACCAGGAGGCATTGCCGCCTCGGGCTCGGGCTTGTCGGCCACGAGCGCCTCGGTGGTCAGCAGCAGGGCTGCGATAGACCCCGCGTTCTGCAACGCCGCACGGGTGACCTTGGCCGGGTCGATGACGCCGGCTTCCACCAGGTCGACCAACTCGCCGGTCGCTGCGTTAAGGCCGGTCGGACCGGAGGCCTGCTCGACCTCACGAACCATGACCGCACCCTCGAGGCCGGCGTTGTCGGCAATGAGCCGAGCCGGAGCGTCGAGGGAAGCGTGCACGATGCGGGCACCGGTCGCTTCATCACCCTCGAGGCCCTCCATGGCCGTGGAAACCGAAGCACGCGCCCGCAGCAGAGCGGTACCGCCACCGGCGACCACACCCTCCTCGATGGCCGCACGGGTCGCCGACAGGGCGTCCTCGATGCGGTGCTTCTTCTCCTTGAGCTCCACCTCGGTGGCTGCACCAACCTGGACGACGGCGACGCCGCCGGCCAGCTTGGCCAGTCGCTCCTGGAGCTTCTCGCGGTCCCAATCGGAATCGGTCTCTTCGACCTCACGCTTGATCTGGCCGATGCGGCCTTCGACGTCGCCGGCATCGCCGGCTCCGTCGACGATGGTCGTCTCGTCCTTGGTGATCACGACCTTTCGGGCCGAGCCCATCATGTCGAGGCTCACACCGTCGAGCTTGAGTCCGACCTCCTCGGCAATGACCTGACCACCGGTGAGGATGGCCATGTCCTGGAGCATTGCCTTGCGGCGTTCGCCGAAACCCGGGGCCTTAACGGCCACCGAGTTGAAGGTGCCACGGATCTTGTTGACGACCAGCGTGGCCAGGGCCTCACCCTCGACGTCCTCGGAGATGATCAGCAGCGGGCGACCCGACTGCATGACTTTCTCGAGCACCGGGAGCATGTCCTGCACCGAGCTGATCTTGCCCTGGTTGAAGAGGATGTACGGCTCTTCAAGGATCGCCTCCTGGCGCTCCGGGTCGGTCACAAAGTACGGCGACAGGTAGCCCTTGTCGAACTGCATGCCCTCGACGAAGTCGAGATCCATGCCGAACGTGTTGGACTCCTCCACGGTCACGACGCCGTCCTTGCCCACCTTGTCGATGGCGTCGGCGATGACCTGGCCAATCGTCATGTCGGCAGCCGAGATGGCGGCCACGTTGGCGATCTGCTCCTTGGAGTCATCGACCCGCACCGCCTGGTCGGCAATGGAGCCGACAGCGGCGGCCACGGCGGCCTCGATGCCCTTCTTGAGGCCCATCGGATTGGCGCCGGCGGCTACGTTGCGAAGGCCCTCGCGGACTAGCGCCTGGGCCAGCACGGTGGCAGTGGTGGTGCCGTCTCCAGCGATGTCGTTGGTCTTGGTGGCCACCTCCTTCACAAGCTGAGCACCCATGTTCTCGAAGCTGTCCTCCAGCTCCACCTCACGGGCGATAGAAACGCCGTCGTTGGTGATGGTGGGGGCACCGAACTTCTTGTCGAGGACCACGTTGCGGCCCTTGGGGCCGAGGGTGACCTTCACGGCGTCGGCCAGCTTGTTTACGCCGGCCTCGAGGCCGCGACGGGCCTCTTCGTCGAACTTCAGGATTTTTGCCACGGAGCGACTACTTGAGGATGCCGAGGACATCGCGGGCGTTGAGGATCAGAAGATCCTCACCGCCGACGGTGATCTCGGTGCCGCCGTATTTGCTGTAGACGACGGTGTCGCCCTCGGCGACGTCCATCGGCACAAGCTCACCGGTCTGCTCCGAACGACGGCCGGGGCCGACGGCCAGGACGTCGCCCTGCTGGGGCTTCTCCTTGGCGGTGTCCGGAATGACCAGGCCGGAGGCCGTGGTCGACTCGAAGTCGCTCGGACGGACCACGATGCGGTCCTCGAGGGGCTGGAGGTTCATCGAATGATTCCCTTTCGAGACGACGCCGGACCATGTGGCCGCTGGCGTCTGGATGGGGTTCTGAATGTCTCGCACGGTCGGACCCGCCGATTGGCAGTCTCCCTGTGCGAGTGCCAACGATAGGGCTGCACTGGCCCGCGGCCAACGTGGCAGCCGGCGGTTTTCCCACTATCCGACCAGCGACGGGGCCCGTGACTCAGTCCAGCAGCGGCAGGCTGAGGTTCGGATCGGCCCCCACGTCCAGCGGGCTGGGGCCGTCCGAACGTAGACGCCACCAGCCGGCGGCCGCCACCATGGCCGCGTTGTCGGTGCACAGGGCCCGCGACGGAAGGAAGGCCCGCACCCCGGTATCGGTGCACATGTCCAGGAAACGCTCCCGTAGTCGGGAGTTGGCGGCCACCCCTCCCCCGAGGCACGCCCCCTTGGCCCCGGTGGCCTCCACGGCCCAGCGGGCCTTGGTGACCAGCGCGTCGACCACGGCCTCCTGAAATGAGGCGGCCACGTCGGCGGTTGCCGCGTCGGGTTCGTTTCGAACGTGGTTCACCACAGCGGTCTTCAGACCGCTGAACGAGAAGGCATACCGGCGGTCGTCGGACAGGGTGGCTGGATTCTCTTGGACCATGGAGCGGGGGTAGGCGTACGCCGTTGGGTCACCATCCATGGCCAGGGCATCGATCGCTGGGCCGCCCGGATATCCGAGCCCCAGATAGCGGGCCACCTTGTCGTAGGCCTCTCCGGCTGCGTCGTCCAACGTGGAACCCAGTAGGCGGTAGCGACCATGGTCCTCCATGAGGACCAGCATCGTGTGGCCGCCGGACACCAGCAGGACGACCAGGGGCAATTCCAGATCGGGCTCCTCGAGAAACGACGCATACAGGTGGGCCTCGAGGTGGTTGACGGCCACGAACGGCACGCCCCACACCAGCGACAGGGCCTTGGCGGCGCTCACCCCGGTAAGGAGTGATCCAACGAGGCCAGGGCCGGTGGTGGCGGCCACTGCGTCGATGCCGCCGGCGCTTCCTCCCGGAACCTCGATCCCGGCGGTGGCTAGCGCCTCGGCCAGGACGGGCACCAACTCGCGCACATGAGCCCGCCCGGCGATCTCCGGGACCACCCCACCGAACACCGCGTGCTGCTCGACCTGGCTGGACACCACTGACGACCGGACCACGGTGGCCCGCTCAACGACGGCAACCGCTGTCTCGTCGCATGATGTCTCGATTCCCAGAATCGTGTTTGGCGTGACCGTGTCGCCCAAAGCCGTGTCACCCATCAACTCTGGTCCTTCTCAAACTGTTCATCGAACGCCGGATCGTCGACATCATGGATCCACATCACCAGGGCATCGGTTGTCGCACCATCGGAATCGGTGTAGTAGGCGGGTCGCACTCCAGCCGGGACGAACCCGAACCGGCGGTAGAGCGAGATGGCCGCCGTATTGGACGTCCGGACCTCCAGCGTCATGGACGTCAGGCCTCGAGTCCGGGCGTCGCGGCACAGGGCAGCCATCAGGCAGGCTCCGATCCCACGACGCTGGTGGGCGGGATCCACGGCAATGGACGTGACGTGCCCCTCGTCGGCCACCACCACGAGCACCGCGTGGCCCACCGGGGTGCCGTCAGCCCCCTCGGCCACCAGGAGGGTCCGGGTCTCGGTATCGGCCAGTTGGTCACGCAGGAAGGTCTCGGACCACGGCGTGGGCTGGACGAGGGCGTCCAATGCCCTGACGGCGTCCACATCACACTCGCCCATGGGTCGCAACACGACCTGCGTGGCGGCCACCGGCATCACGCCCCACCGGCCCGGGTCGCCCAGTTGATCTGGGCGTCGGGCTGACGTAGATACACCGGCTCGAGTTCCCACGGCTGAACGAACTCCTCGCGCATGGCGCGGGCGTGGGCCAACTGCACGAGCGACCGAGCACTCGGGTTGGCCAGGCCCTGCTCGGCCATCTCGATGCCCCTCAGGCCAGCGAACTCTTCGGCGTGGCGTAGTGCCCCGTCGCCCAGCAACAGGGTCGGCTCGTCGAGGGCCTCCAACTCGGCCGACAACTCGGCGGGCGTGCAGACGTTGGCGTCGCGGACCCGCTGGATACCGCCCGGTACCTTGCGGAACAACGCCGTGAACAGCTCACCCCGACGGGCGTCGAGCGCCGGGACGATCAGGCGGGTCGTCCAGCGGGCTGGGAAGGCCATCAGGTCGAGGCTGGGCACCGGGATCATGGGCACGCCGAGACCCTGGGCGAGAGCGACCGCGGTGGCGATCCCGACCCGCAGGCCAGTGAACAGGCCGGGACCGACGTCGACGGCCACCGCGCCCACCTCCGACAGTTCGATGCCGGCCTGGCGGCGGACGAAGTCGATCTGAGGGGCCAACGCCTCAGCGTGACGGCGCCCCCGGCCGGCCTGGGCCGAAGCCAGCACACCCTCGTGGCCGCCCACCGCACAGCCCACCTGAGCACCCGCACTTTCGATGCCCAGAATCAACATGTGATTCCCCCGTCTCCACCGACGGGCGTCTCGAGGGTCAATAGGGCCACCTCGCGGTCGGACCAGTCGGCCCCCACGGTCCGGAGCTCCAGCACCCGGTCGTCGGAGCCGTCGCCGAGGGTGAGACGGACCTCGAGGTAGCCGCCGGGCAAGGCACCGGAGATGACGTCCCCCCACTCGATGAGAGTGACTGACCGATCATCGACCAGCTCGTAGAGACCGAGGTCACGAACCTCGTCGATGTGGGTGAGTCGGTACACGTCGAGGTGGTGAACGGTCAACTCGTCGCCCGTGTAGCGGTTGGCCAGGGTGAAAGTGGGCGAGGTGATGGGTGTGGTCACCCCGAGGGCCCGACCGAACCCCTGGGTGAACGCCGTCTTGCCGGCCCCCAGGTCACCACACAGCACCAGCAGGTCTCCAGCACGCGACAGCCCAGCTAGTGCGGCGGCCACGGCCTGAGTGCCTTCGGCCGAGGTGGTGGACACCGTCAGGAGGGGCAGGTCCGTCGTCATCTCGGACGCCCGTTCATGAGGCCATCATCAGGTTGCGGGCCCGTCCGAAGTCGGACCGCATGTCGGCCAGCACGCCGGCCCCACCACGGAGAGCGGCCGCCGGGTGGAAGGTTGGCACGAGGTGACGGGGCGGATTCCCGTAGCGGTAGTCGGCGCCCCGTAGCTTCGTGATGCCGGTGGCGGTGGCTAGAAGGAGCCTGGAGGCGAAGTTGCCCAGCGTGACAATGACCGCCGGATCCACAAGTTCCAGCTGTTGGGCCAGCCAAGGCCGACAGGCGGCGATCTCGTCGGGGCGAGGGTCACGGTTGTCGGGCGGGCGGCACTTCACGACGTTGGCGATGTAGACATCGGACCGTTTGACGCTCAGTTCCTCGGCCAGTAGCCGATCCAGGAGCTGGCCGGAGCGACCCACGAAGGGCACGCCCTGCTCGTCCTCGCGGGCGCCGGGTGCTTCACCGACGAACATCACGTCGGCGTTGGGGGCACCGGTACCGAAGACGACCTGCGTACGACCCTTGGCCAACCCACAGGCCGTGCAGGAAGCAGCCTCGTCGGCCAGAAGAGCCAATGACTCGGGGGTGGTCGTCACCCGGGCAGATTATCGACCCGATCCCCTCAGAACGGGGCCCGTCAGCAGGCCCGTACCACGGCCCGCTCGACGGCAGCCACGGCCAGCACCCTCAGCACGTCGATGTCGGCAGCCTCTGCCGCCTCGGCGCGGCCGGTAGCCGCGGCGACGAAGGCATCTCCATCAGATCTCATGTGGGGCGGGAATACGGCCCGGGCCAGACCGTCATGGGCCGACTGGGCCATGAGCAGGCACTCCCCCTTAGTAAGGGCGGCGTCGGTGACTACCGCCCCGATGGTGGTGTTGCCCCGCCGACCCGGCAGATCCGAGGCGTCTCCGGCATCTCCAGCAACCGGCCAACCGCCGAACACCCCGTCGGCCACCGCGGCCGACGTGGCCGGATGACCGACGTCGCCCGCCGCGTTGACGGCCACCACGGCGGCCACCGTGACCCCGCCGTGGGCGACTACGGCTACCCCCACTCCACCAGGACGGGCATGGGTCCGGCCCCGCCACTTACCGACCGTGGCGCCGGTGCCGGCCCCGACCGGCCCGGTGGCCACCGCCATCTCGGCGGTTGCCATGGCCGTTTCAGCAGCGACTCGACCATCAGCGGCCGTGGGACGGACCGAACCGTCCCCCTCCAGAAGGTCGTAGAGCGCCAGGCCGACCACTATGGGCACCGGACCGCCTTCGGTGGCGTAACCGATTCCGGCACCAGCAAGATGCGAAACCACCCCATCAGCGGCCGCCAGGCCGAAGGCCGAACCACCAGACAGCACAAGGGCGTCTAAGCGCTCCACCGAGCGCTCAGGAGCCAGCAGGTCGAACTCACGTGTCGCGGGGGCACCGCCGCGGACCTCGCCGGAGGCCACCGTCCCTTCGGGGAACAGCAGGACCGTACAGCCGGTGCGTGCCTCACTATCGGTGTAGTTGCCGACCCGCAGGCCATCGATGGGAATCCTCACGTCAGCCGACGCTAGTCCCAGCCCCCGGTGGTCCCGCTCGTGATGTCACGGTCGGTGCCGGTGGCAAGTGTCTCCAGGCGATCGTCGTAGTCGGTAACCACGGTGCGCCAGTCAAACCGTCGAATGGCCTCGTCTAGGCCGACCATCCGGGCGCGCCAGCCATCGAGGTCGACCAGTACGTCACGCAGACGGGTCCGCAGGCCACCTTCCGGATAGAGGGCGTCCTCGGACCACGATCCCACCAGCTCCGGGTAGCTCTGCCCGGTCGGGAGGACCGGCACGCAGCCGGCGGCCATGGCTTCCACCACGGCGATCCCGAAGAACTCGTGGTGCGCCGCGCTGACCACCACATCTGACCGGTCCAACAGGTCGACGTAGGCGGCCCGGTCCTGGAACCCCCAGGCCACCACCCGATCGCCAAGGTGGTCCCGAGCCTCGACGAACTCCCTCGGATCGACCCGTTCATTCTCGCCTACCAGAGCCACCCTAAAGGCCACGCCCTCGTCGGCCAGGTGGCGTAGCGCATTCAGCACAGCCTTCGGGTTCTTGTCGTGATCCCAGCGTTGGTTCCAGAGCACCAGCGGGCCCGTCGAATTGGCGGAAACGATCTCTTCAGAAACCGTCCCTTCAGGAATGGGCACGTCGGCCAAGTCGACGCCCACGGGCACCACGTGGCACCGGTCGGCCACCTCGCTCAGGAATCCGACATGGGAATGGTCGGGGGCCCGCTTCAGGAGGTCGGGCAGGGCGGCCAACAGTCCATCGCGCTGGAACGCCGAGTTGCACCACACCTGGTCGGCGCCGGCCATCCCCATCCAGTTGACCAACGGCATCTCGTCGGACGCCGACCCCTTCTGGTTGGGACTCACCGGGTACATCAACTGGTTCTCGTGCAGGTAGAGCACCACCGGCGGATCACCTAGGAAGCGTCGGGTGAGGCCCAGCCAGCCCGCTAGGTCGACCATGCCGGAGACCAGCACCACTTCGGGCGGGCCGTGCTCGGCCACCGCCCGGCGGGCCGCCTCGGCCAGAGTGAGTGCCCCGCCTCGCATCCGCCAACGCCACGCGGCGGCCGGGTGCGAGACGACGACCATTTCGTGGCGGCTGTAGGCGACCAAACCATCGGCCCACGCTCCGTGGGAGCCCCCGTAAAACGGTTCGACGAGCAAGACTCGGGCCATTTTCGGACCTAGGGGTAACGTCGGGGCGGGCGTTGACTGAGCGAACAGAGGACCTCCCACGGGATGATCCCGATCGTGTCGGCGACCTCACCGGCCCCGATCTCCTCGTCGCCCTGGCTGCCCAAAAGGACCACCTCGTCGCCGAGGGAGACCGACCCGTCGACTTCGACCATTAGGGCGTCCATCGAGACGACGCCACGTAATGGCCGGCGTCGACCACCCACCAACGCCTCGCCACCCAGGCCCCACGCCCGGGCCAGGCCGTCGGCGTAACCCATGGGTACGGTGGCCAGGATGGTCTCGTGGTCGGCCACCCAACGGTGGCCGTACCCCACTCCCTCGCCTGACGGCACGACATGCAGGTGAGTGACCTCACTGCGGATGGACATGGCCTGACGAAGACCAAGCGCCCGGCAGGGCTCAGCCACGTCCGGGCCGGGCGATACGCCGTACATTCCGATGCCGACCCGGACCAACGAACGGTGGGTGTCGGGACGGGTGACCGAAGCAGCCGTGTTGGCCAGGTGGACGACCGGCGGTTCGATACCTACGGCGGCCAGGGTGGCCAGCACGGCGTTGAAGCGGTCAACCTGCACCCCGGTGAACGGATCCTCAGGCACATCGGCCGTTGAACAGTGCGAGAACACTCCCTCAAGGATTAGGCCGGTGTCACTGATGTGGCGCGCCGTGGCTAGTGCCTCCTCGGGCCGCACCCCGACCCGGTGCATTCCGGTATCGACCTTCAGATGGACGGCCGACGGGCCTACCCCGGCCCGGGTCGAGTGGACCGCGGCGGCATAGGCGTCGATCCCGACCGGCGTGTAGAGGGTGGGGCGCACCCCACCGAGGGCCACCACCTCGGCCATCTCATCGGGCCTTGGTTCGGACAGGACCAAGATGGGAGCGGTCAGCCCGGCCGCCCGGAGATCGGCGGCCTCCTCGACCAGGGCCACGGCCAACCAGGTGGCTCCGGCCCGTACCGCCGCGTCAGCCACCGCCGGGGCACCGTGGCCGTACCCGTCAGCCTTGACAACCGCGCAGACGGCGGCGTCACCCACCAGGGCGTCAAAGGCGGCCACGTTGTGGCCCACGGCGTCCAAGTCGACCGACACCCAGGTGGGACGCATCAGCTTGCGCCTCCCGAGGCATCGACGGAAAGGTTGGTCAGCACGGACACCAGCCTCGCCGCAAGATCGCCCGCCGCCACCCCGGTGGACGAACCCGCCATCGGGGGGCCATCAATGCCCGGCCCGGTGACCAGGCGTCCGTGCACATGGGCGGCGGCGGCCGCGGCCTCCAACGGCGCGGCCCCACGGGCAAGGAAGGCCCCGATGATCCCAGCCAGCACATCACCGGACCCAGCGGTAGCCAGGCGGGCGTCGCCCGCCGCGGCGAACCGAACCTGGCCGTCGGGGGCGGCGACCACCGTGGTCGGACCCTTCAGGAGCACCACAGCGCCGGTATCGGCAGCTAGGGCACGGGCGGCAGCCATGCGGTCCAAACCAGGCGGCCCACCGGCCAGACGGGTGAACTCACCGTCGTGCGGGGTCAGGATCAGCGGCCTCCCCGCGGTAGCCACCCGACCGCCGGCCGGGACGGTGAGGGCGGCCAGGCCATCACCATCGATGACTAGCGGTGGGCCCGACGAGGCCACCAGCCGTCGCACTGCGTCGGCCACCTCGGGGGCGGTCCCCAATCCCGGGCCGACCACCATCGAGGCGAACCGGTCCCCGTCCAAGCCCTCGGGGCCATCTAGCCCCAGGTCAGTGGTGACGGGCATCCGTACCACCTCGGCCGGGACACCCAGCTCGTCGGAAATACCCGGGCCATCGTCGCCGGGTACAGACAGACGGACGTAGCCCGCCCCGGCCCGCAGCGCCGCGGTGGCGGCCAGACCAGCGGCCCCCTTCATGCCCGATGAGCCAGCGATGACCCAGCAGGCCCGCTGCCACTTGTGGGCGTTGACCGGACGTGGGGGCACCAGGCCAGCGATGTCGCCGTCGGTCAGCAGATAGGACGTCGCCCCCGACACGTCGAGACCCAGGTCCACCACCTCGATCCGTCCAGCCAGCGCCGGACCGTCACCGAACAACAGGCCCGGCTTGAGGGCCGCAAAGGTCACGGTCCGACGAGCGCTTAGGGGCCGACCCCGCGCCTCGCCGGTCAGACCGTCGAGGCCCGACGGGAGGTCCACGGCCAGTACCGGAGCGACGACGGCGGGTGCATCAAAAGGGCGGCCAAGCCCGGTGCCGTAAGCGGCATCCACTACCAGGTCCACCGCGTGATCCCCCGCGGTCGGTAGGTGGTCCGAGGTTGCGGCAGCATCAACGACCGTCGCCCGCACCCCCCGTCGGGCCAGCAGACCGGCGGCCACCCGGCCATCTGCGCCGTTGGATCCCTTGCCGGCAAGCACGGCCACTCGCCGTCCGTATCCTCCACCCAACTCGTCCAGTACGGCACGGGCCACTGCGGCACCGGCCCGTCCGATCAGGACCTCTAGCGGTTCAGTTGCCGCGGCATCCACGGTGGCCATCTCATCCGGCGTACACACCGGGATCACGTCGGATCGACTCCTCAGAGAGCGACGACGGTCGCCTGGGCCAGAGTGTCAGTGTGGCTCAGTGTGACCAACCAGCGGCTCACGCCGGCCCGCCGGGCCACCTCGGCTGACTCACCGTGGAGCACCATCGAAGGAGGCCCCAGCCCGTCGCGCACCACCTCGATGTCGTACATGTCCATCCCGCCGAGACCCAGACCGAGAGCCTTGAGCGTCGCCTCCTTGGCCGCGAACCGCACCGCGTAGCGACTGGCCGGGTCCACATGGGCATCGGCATAGGCCCGCTCAGCCGGTCGGAACAGCCGGTCTCGTAGCGACGGCGTGCGATCCAACGAGCCTCGGAACCGGTCGATATCGACTAGGTCCACTCCGATGCCGATCATGGTCGGTAGAGCGCCGGACTCAGGCCCGGAGCCGGTCGGCCCGCAGTCGGTCAGCAATGTCCGACACCGGGTCAGTCAACAGGTCGACCACCGACACCTCGGCTAGCAAGTCGTCTCGTAGGTCGGGCTCAGTCTCACAAACCGCGTCACGCACCGCGGAATAGCGGTTGCCATAGCCCTGCAGCACGCCACGCAGGACGTCCGGGGTGAGGCGCTCGCGCAACACCACGTGCAGCAGGGTGATACCCACCGTCTCGCGGTCCTTGACCTCGGGCACCAGCACGATGATCCGGTCGTCGCGGGCACCCCGGGTCACCAAGACGTCACGATCCACAGCCACCCGATGCTTGGTGCCCCGCAGGGCCGGGTCCCTATCAGTACGCGAGCGGATTCCCGTCGACACCCCAGCACGGTCCACGATCGCCGCGGTCGGCGAAGCCCCGTCCAGGCCGTCCACCCGGTAGCGGGTGTAGCCGGCGACGTCGGACACCGCCGGATCCAGGGCAACCAGTGCCCGAAGTGTCCGGTAGCTGAGCGAATCACGAGGCGCCCCGGCGTCGAGCACCTCACGGGCCAAGCGGGCGTCCAACAGGGTCTCGTCAGTCCTTGAGATGCCCACGGTCACCGTCTTTGCCTGATGCTTGATGGCGTCGATGGGTCTGGTCAGCTCCTCGATTGCCACGGTCAACGCGGCGGCCAGATCGTCCAGCACCAGTGCCGGCGTGCCGACCCGACCGAACTCCAACTGGTACGACTCCAACGGCACGGCGCCCAGAGCAAACCGAAACAACGTCGACAGGCGCACCGCTGTGGACGCCTCGAGGTGCCCGTTGAGCCGCCCGTTTCGCAACTCGTCGGCGAAGGTACTGGCGGCGGCGCCCAACTCGGTGGCCAAGCCTGGGGTCAACGCATCGGGTAACGCCTCGGGGGCGGAGGAGTCAGTCCCCGGGTCGTCCGACGTCGCCTGGACCGCCCCGCCGGCCAAGCGACGCTCGGCCTCGGCCTCGATCGCCGCGTGGGCGGACCGCAGCACGTGGGCCTGAGCGTCAATGGCCCGGGCCGCCTCGTAGCCGAACAGATGGCCGACCATGGTGGACAGCAGGAAGGCCAGACGGGGATGCACCGGCGGTACCGACACCACGTCGTGAGCATCGGCGAATCTCGACGAGCCGGCGTCGGCCACCACCACTGGCAGCGCCTTATGCGCCCGGTAGATGGCCACCTCCTTGGCCACGTCATCGGCTGTGGAACCGACCAGGCCGGTGGCGCACACCAGGATCAGCGGCTCCGACGAGAGGTCGATGTGCTTCTTGTCCTCAGTGGCATCCGCGGCGATCGACTTGTAACAGAGTTCCGACAGTTTGATCCGGATCTCGCGGGCTGCCACCAGGTTGGGTCCACTCCCCACCACGGCCCAGTAGCGCCGACCCGGGGCGTGCCGTGAGGCGATCGACGCCACCTGGTCACGCATCCCCAGCACCTCGACCATCGCGTCGGGCAGGGCCCGCAACCCGGTCAGCACGTCGGCCCGATCGGGCGCACCGGGGGCCCCGGCCGCGTCAGCAATCGCCACGGCTAGCAGGATCCCGGCCACCGCCTGGGCGTAGAAGGCCTTCGTGGAGGCCACGCTCATCTCTACGTCGCGACCATCGGACGTGTACAACACGCCGTCGGCCCGGCCGACCAGGTCGCTGTTGCGCCGGTTCACGATGGCCACCACCCGGGCACCCCGGGTCCGCACCAGATCGACAGTGCGATTGGTGTCTGTCGTCGTCCCCGACTGGCTGATGGCCACTACGAGGGTGTCGGACATGTCCGGCGTCAGGCCGAAGCCCGAGAGTTCGGTGGCCGGTAGGTCCTCCACGATGATGCCGTCGGACCCAGCCAGTTCAGCCTCGAGGGCACGGGCCACCGAGCCACCTGCGATGGCCGCTGTGCCCTGGCCGATGATCAGGATCCGTCGAATCGATCCGTCAGACAGGCCGGCCCGCACATCGGCTCCCAGCGCGTCCTCCCCCAGACGGACCCGCCAGACCGCGGGGGTATCGCCGACAGGCACAAGCCGGCCACGCAGGGTGGCCCTGACCGAGTCCGGAGACTCGCCGATTTCCTTTAGGAGAAAGTGGGGGTGATCGCCCCGGTCGATATCCCGGGTGGTGATCTCGGCTCGGGCCAGATCGGCCTCGGTGACCGGCAACGATCGTCCGTCATACGACCGTCGGACCATCCCGTGGAGCGTCCCCGCCAGCGCACCGTCCAACTCCAGGATCTGGCCCCGGCTGGCCCCCGGATCGTCCGGATCGGCCGGTGTCTCGCCATCCATCCGGACGAACTCAGTCGTCACCTCCACCACCCCGTAGGGTTCGGAGGCCACGACGTAGGCGTCCTCGGCTAGGCCCACGTAAAGCCCCTGGCCGCTGCCTCGCAGAGCGAGGAGGAGCCTGTCGGGCGCGTCGCCGATCGCCGCCCCGATGGCCACTGACCCATCAAAGACGCTCACCGCCCGGCGGAATGCCTCGGAACGATCATGGCCGGCAGCCAAATGGGTGGCACACAGCACCGGTATCACCTTGGCGTCGGTGGTTATCTCCGGAGCCACGCTGAGACCCTCGGACACCATCAAGTCGGCGTGGTTGTCGACATCACCGTTGAGCACCGCGGTGACCAGCGGGACTGCCACCCCATCGGCCCGAACAGAATCCACCGGGTGGGCGTTGGACTCGGAGATCAGGCCCACGCTGGCCCACCGGGTGTGGCCCAGGATCGACCCCTCCACCCCGGGGGCGACCAGAGCCCGGGCCAGAAGGCCGTCGGCAGCCAACGACGCACGTAGGACCGCCGTGTTGTCGCCCAGCTCGCCTATCTCGGCTGCCGCCTTGACCACGAAGGCCAGACCACCGCCGTCCAGCACCCGGACACTGCCCGTGCGGTGGAGACCGTCGACCGTTCGGCCGGCCACCTCCGGGTCGTCAGCAGCCAGATCGTGATTCCAGACCGTCACCTGGATACCGGCTGAATCCCGGCCCCTGACCTCGAGGCGGTCGATGGCCGACAGGGCCTGTTGGATCGAGAGGAGGACACCCAGCCCGGCGTCGCTCGGTGCGATGCGAGGCGAACGGAGTGATCCCACTCCGACGTGGGTACCGAGCCTGTCCCGGGTCACGCCCCAGACGGCATCCCGCAGTGCTACCAGGGCGGCATTGGCCACTTCGACTCCGTCGGATGAATCCGATCCGTCTGGAGTGGTCACCCGACGCTCCAGCACCGCTTCCATCCCAGCGATCTGATCCGGAAGATCAGCCAGTGCCGCGGTGATCCGCCCGGCCAGACCAGCATCCCGATCGAGGGCCAGGAGCCCGGGGAGGCCTCCCAGCAGACGATCGGCCTCGGCGATCTGACCAGCGGCCGTGGTCACCCGGTCAGCCATCTGCGGGCCGTCAGGCCCGCCGAGCAGCGCGGTGGCGTCGACGAGCAGCGTCAGGATCGACTCGGCGGTGGGAACGTCCCGGGAGGGCGGCCTTCGGAGGATCGCGATTATGCCGCACATG
The DNA here is from genome assembly GCA_030747595.1 of Acidimicrobiales bacterium. Taxonomy (NCBI): domain Bacteria; kingdom Bacillati; phylum Actinomycetota; class Acidimicrobiia; order Acidimicrobiales; species Acidimicrobiales bacterium. The sequence continues at coordinate 23,070 of JASLKK010000013.1, forward strand.
TGTTGATCACCCTCCTGTTGCTCGATGCCTGTCGTTGTTTGGTCGTCGCCGGCCGTTCGTTGTCGGCACAAGATCGCAGGCCGGCCCGGTTTACAGGCACTCTAGGAATCGTACGGGGTTAGTACCGGTCGGCCCGGCGGACGCTCTCGACAAGACGATCGGCCACCGCTGCGGCCTCGGCCGCGTCAAAAGCCTCGACCATGACCCGAACCACCGGTTCGGTCCCCGAAGGGCGCACTAGCACGCGGCCCGCCGAGCCCAACTGGGCGGCGGCCTCGGTCACCTCGTCAGCCATCGATGCCACCACCGTGACACCATCGGCTGACACCGGAACAGCGTGCAGCACCTGGGGGGCGCGCACCATCAGGTCAGCCACCCGGCCACCGAGAGTTCGGCCGGCACGGCCCGCCGCCACCAGGGCCTGGATGCCCGTCAATAGGCCATCGCCGGTGGTGGCCATGGACCGGAAGATCACGTGGCCGGACTGCTCACCACCTAGGACCCAGCCATTGGCCTCCAAGGCCTCGAGGACGTAGCGGTCGCCGACGGCCGTCTCGTGCACGGCGATGCCGTGGTCGGCCAACGCTCGGCGCAGGCCCAGGTTGGCCATGACGGTGACGGCCATGGTGTCGCCGGTCAGCAGCCCACGATCGTGGAGGTCGATACCGCACACAGCCAGTAGGTCATCACCGTCGAGCAGGGTCCCGTCGTCGCTCACGGCAATCACACGGTCGCCGTCGCCATCGAAGGCGAGGCCGGCGTCAGCCCCCGTCTGGAGCACGGCGGCCCGAAGGTCGTCCGGATGCGTCGAGCCACACCCTTCGTTGATGTTGCGGCCATCAGGCGAGGCGTGTATCACGCCCACCTCGGCACCCAGTCGACGCAGGATGTCGGCCGCGAACGCTGAGGTGGCACCGTTGGCGCAGTCCACGACTAGGGATCGTCCGGCCAGGGGTCGCTCGTCAACCTGCTGCCTGGCGACCTCCCGCCCATCGAGAGACCCCTCATAGATCGCCCATCTGATCAAGGCTTCGACCCAACGACGACCAGCGGCGGTCTCCTCGGAGGGGTCGTCCCAGTCGGGCGCCACCCTCGGACCATCGAGCCGGGGGCAGGCGTCCCACGCCTCCTGGATCGCCGACTGCACCCGGTCATCGAGCTTTCGGCCCCCAGCGGCGAACAACTTGATCCCGTTGTCGAACCACGGGTTGTGCGACGCCGAGACCACCGCGCCAGCCACCCCGTCGATCTGGCACTCGTGTGCGACAGTAGGTGTGGGGACAACCCCGAGGGAGGTGACGTCGAGACCACCGTCCACCAGGCCTTCGGCCAGTGCAAGGGCAAGAGCAGGACCCGACTCACGGGTGTCGCGGCCGATGACCACACAATCCGCTCCCAGATGGGCCGCCGCGGCACGCCCCAGGGCCCGTACCGCCGGCTCATCGAGAACGGAACCGGCCCGGGCGCGGACGCCGTCAGTACCGAATCGCAGCACCTGTCCTGAAGCTGCCGGTCCTGAGGAAGGCGGATGCACTGAGCGTCCGGTCATGTCGGCAGCGTAGGAGCCAGCCGGGGACCAGTCCCCGACCCCCCCCACGCCGTCGATCAGCGCTTGGAGTACTGCGGAGCCTTGCGGGCCTTGTGGAGTCCGTACTTCTTGGACTCCTTCTTGCGATCGTCGCGGGTCAGCAGGCCAGCCTCCTTGAGGGCCGGACGACGCTCGGGCTCTAGGGCCTCTAGTGCACGGGCGATGCCGAGGCGCATGGCCCCCGCTTGACCAGCGATGCCGCCGCCGTGCAGGGTGGCGTCGATGTCGTAGGCGCCCTCCGTGGCGGTGACCCTCAGCGGCTCGGTGAACACCAGACGGTGGCTCTCCGACGGGAAGTAGTCCTCGGCCGTACGACCGTTGACGGTGACCGTGCCGTTGCCCGGGCGCAGGCGCACACGAGCGACCGACTCCTTGCGGCGACCAGTGGATTGGATGAGGGGGCTGGGCATCAGGTGCTCCTGTCAGGGCCGGCCGCTCAGGCCGTGCGGGCCCGTGCGTGATCGATGGCCAGCGGCTGGGGCTGCTGTGCCTCGTGGGGATGATCGGCGCCGCGGTACACCTTCAGCTTGGTGAGCTGCTGGCGGCCCAGGCGGTTCTTGGGAATCATCCCCCGGATGGTCCGGCGGATGGCCTCTTCGGGCTTCTTGGCCAGGAAGGTGCCGTAGGCCTGGGTCTTCAGACCGCCCGGGTAACCCGAGTGGTCGTAAACGTTCTTGTCGGTGTTCTTGGCGCCCGTCAGCACGACTTTTTCGGCGTTGATGATCACCACGTGGTCACCGGTGTCGATGTGGGGCGTGAAGGTCGGCTTGTGCTTGCCGCGTAGGATCGACGCGACCTCGGACGCCATACGACCGAGGATCATGCCCTCGGCGTCGACGACGTGCCAGACGCGCTCGATTTCGCTGGCCCTGGGGGTGTAGGTGGACACGGTTGACCGCCTGTACTTGATCGGAGACTGGTTGGGAAGGCTGCTGGAAGCCTCAAGGAGGATTCCTAGAGGACGCGGCACGACCGGGGGTCAAGGCTAGGGCCGGCCCAGGACCCCGGCAACCCGTCGACCTGGGATGGGACGCGTGCCACAGCGGGCCCAAAACCGGGATTCGGAAACCACTATCAGCGCCACGGCTCATTCCTGGCCGTTTAACCGATCCGGTGCCCGCAGAAAACGTCAGCCGTAGGTAACCGACCAGAAGACAAGGCCCTGGGCCGGAGCGGAATCCGCCGCAATACGTCGATCCTCGGCAGCCAGCACGGCGGGGATTACGTCAATGGCCAGCTCACCGCGGCCGATATCCACCAATGTTCCAACAATGGTTCGGACCATCCGCTGGCAGAAGGCCGACGCGGACACCTCGAACTCCAACAGGTCCGCTCCCGACGGACCATCGGGCAACCTCCGCCACGAGGCTGCGGTCACCCTCCGCATCATGGTGGGCATCGACCCGTCCGGTCGAGGAGCCTGCTGAAGGCAGAACGACGTGAAGTCGTGCAGGCCCACCAGGTCGGCCGATGCAGCCTCCATGGCGGCCACGTCGAGAGGCTCGGCCACGTGCCAAACCCGGGTGACCAGCAGCGGATCGGGTTCCAGGCGATCCAGGATCCGGTACCGGTAGGTCCGACCGGTAGCCGAGAACCGGGCGTCGAAATCATCGGCGGCCCGCTGAATGGAGGTCAGGACCACGGAGGGTCCGATCCGCCGGTTCACGATGTCGCGCAGCGTCTCGAGCTCGGCGTCCGAACGCTCCGACAGATCGAAACCCACTACCTGGCCCACGGCGTGCACGCCGCGGTCCGTGCGGCCAGCACACGTCAGGGTCACCTCGGTCCGTAGGACGCGTGACAACACGTCGACCAGCAAGCCGGCGACGGTGGGTACGCCTGCATTGGCGGCGAACCCGTGGAACGGGGCCCCGTCATAGGCGACGGTCGCCCTAGCCCTCATTACAGGACCCTCATTACAGGACCCTCATTAACTGGTCCTCCCACCCCGGTCCGAACATGCTGGAGCGGGATGTGCCCTAAAGGGGCTGGGTCAGACGAGCTCGATGCGAGCCATCGGCGCGTTGTCACCATGGCGGGGGCCGACCTTGAGGATCCGCGTGTAACCACCCGGACGGTCGACGTAGCGGGGACCAATCTCGTCGAAGAGCTTGGCGGCCATCTCACGATCTCGGAGGAACGAGACCACCTGACGGTGGTTGTGGACACCGCCCTTACGGGCCTTGGTGATCATCTTCTCGGCGATGGGGCGCAGAGCCTTGGCCTTGGCCTCCGTAGTCGTGATGCCCTCAGCGGCAATCAGCGACGCCACGAGGTTGGCCATCATCGACTTCTGGTGAGCCGAGCTGCCACCGAAGCGACGGCCCTTCTTGGGGGTTGCCGGCATGACGTCAGTCCCGGACCCGCAGCGTCAGGCCGCGCTCGTCAAGCTTTTCGATTACCTCGTCGAGCGACTTCTGGCCGAAGTTGGTGACGGCCAGCAGGTCGTCCTCCGTCTTCTCCAGGAGCTGGCCGACGGTATCGACCTGAGCTCGCTTGAGACAGTTTCGGGGACGCTCGGAAAGGTCGAGATCCTCGATCAGTAGGTCGAGGTCGGGAGAACCGCCACCTACCTCCTCAGCTTCGCCTAACTCAAGGCCACGGGCCTCGTCGCTCATGTCCTCGACCAGCTGGACGAGGGTCCGCAACGTGGCGCCGGCCGAAGCCAGGGCATCACGGGGGGTGATGGAACCGTCAGTAGTGACGTCCAGCACGAGGCGGTCCATGTCCGTGGTCTGACCGACCGACACGGGCTCCACCTCGATGGAGACCCGACGAACCGGTGAGAAGAGAGCGTCGACCGGGATCACCCCGATGACAGCATCGCCGCTGGCGCGGTCCGAACCGAGGTAGCCGCGGCCGATCTCGACGGTCAGCTCCAGGGCCAGACGACCCTTGCCGGTCACCGTGGCCAGGTGGAGGTCGGGGTTCAGTACCTCGACCTGCTCGTTGGTCTCAAGTGCTCCAGCGGTCACCTCAGTGTCGCCTCGCACGTCGACCCGCAGGGTGATGGGCTCGTCGCTGTGGCAGCGGAGCTCCACGTCCTTGAGGTTCAACACGATGTCGGTCACGTCCTCGACGACGCCGTCGATGGTGCCGAACTCGTGGAGTGCGTCATCGAACTTGACCTGGGTGACCGCAGCCCCCGGGATGGACGACAACAGTGTCCGACGCAGGGAGTTTCCGAGCGTGTGGCCGAAGCCTGGCTCGAGGGGTTCAATGGAGAACTGCTGACGATTGCCGTCGGCATCTGCCACCGCGGTGACCGTGGGTCGCTGAATGACCAACATGAGATTGTCCTTCGCTTCGGGGGGATCGGGAAAGAGTGGGAGGCGCCGCGAGGCGGACGCCTACTTGGAGTAGAGCTCGACGATCAACTGCTCACGGACCGGAATGTCGATCTGCTCGCGGACCGGGATTTCACGAATGACGGCCCGGTGGCCATCGTCTTCAATGTCCATCCACGCCGGAGCCTGACGGTCCAGCACGTCGATGTTCCACTGAACCACGACCATCTTGCGGGCCTTGTCACGCAGGGTGATCACCTCACCCTTGCTGCAGCGGTAACTGGGGATATCGACCCGGCTGCCGTTGACGTCCACATGGCCGTGGTTGACCAACTGGCGGGCCTGAGGCCGAGTGGCGGCCATGCCGGCCCGGTAGACGATGTTGTCGAGGCGGAGTTCTAGGTACTGGAGCATGTTGTCGCCGGTCACTCCCTGACGGCGGTTCGCCTCCTCGTAGAGACGACGGAACTGACGCTCGGACAGGCCGTACGAGAAACGGGCCTTCTGCTTTTCCTGAAGCTGCAGCAGGTACTCGGACGGGTTGCCCCGACGACGGGTACGGCCGTGCTCGCCGGGCGGGTACGGGCGCTTGTCCAGCGCGACGACCTCACCCTTGGTGCCGAAGATGTTGGTGCCCAGACGCCGCGAGACGCGGGCCCGGGGGCCGGTGTAACGAGACATTCGGTCAGACCCTCCTACGCTTGGGCGGCCGGCAGCCGTTGTGGGGAATCGGCGTGACGTCCTTGATCCCCGTCACCTCGAGGCCTGTGTTCTGAATGGTCAGGATAGCGGTCTCACGACCGGATCCCGGTCCACGCACCACCACGTCGACCTTGCGGACACCATGTTCCATGGCCCGCCGGGCGCACTCTTCGGCCGCCATCTGAGCAGCGAACGGCGTCGACTTGCGAGAGCCCTTGAAGCCAACGTTTCCGGCAGAGGCCCACGCCAGAGTGTTCCCGCCCTGGTCGGTGATGGTGATGATCGTGTTGTTGAAGGAACTCTTGATGTGCGCAACGCCATGGGGGACGTTCTTGCGTTCCTTCTTGCGGGGACGTCGGCCCCCAGCGCTCGGCTTCGCCATTACTTCGTGACCTGCTTCTTGTTCGCGACTGTCTTGCGGGGGCCCTTACGGGTCCGGGCGTTGGTGTGGGTGCGCTGTCCGCGGACCGGAAGGCCACGACGATGACGCAGGCCCTGATAGCAACCGATGTCCATCTTGCGCTTGATGTTCTGGGAGACCTCACGCCGGAGGTCGCCCTCGACCTTGAACTGCTGGTCAACGAACGCCCGGATCGCCGTGACCTCGTCATCGGTGAGATCACGGACTCGGGTGGTGGGGTCGACGCCGGTGCCCTCGCAGATGTTCAGTGCGGAGGTGCGGCCGATGCCGTGGATGTAAGTCAACGCGATCACCACCCGCTTCTCGCGGGGGACGTCGACGCCTGAGATACGTGCCATGAGATGCTTCCTCTAACCCTGACGCTGCTTGTGACGGGGGTTGCTGCAGATGACCTGCACACGTCCATGACGCCGGATCACCCGGCACTTGTCACAGATGCGCTTGACGCTCGCTCGGACCTTCATGCTTGTTCTCTTCTGCTCTTCGTGACGGCTACGGGTAGCGGTTACTTGTAGCGGTAGGTGATCCGACCTCGTTGGAGGTCGTACGGGGTGAGCTCCACCTGGACCTTGTCGCCAGGAAGGATGCGGATGTAGTGCATCCTCATCTTTCCGGAGATGTGGGCCAGGACGTTGTGGCCGTTCTCCAGTTCGACGCGGAACATGGCGTTGGGCAGCGGTTCGAGAACCGTTCCCTCCATCACGATCGCATCTTCCTTGGGCTTCGACAGTGTGGTGCTCCTGGTTGATTTCGGACTTGGTGGGCGGATGTTGGGTGAGTTGGTGGATGGGAATCCGCCGGACCCGATGTCGGGGGCTGCTCCAAAGGGCGCACACCCGGCTCAGGCCAGTGGACAACGCTATCGGGGGCCCTCCGGGGGGCCAACCCGCGACCCGTTGGTATGGCGGACAGAACGACTGGTCATCAGGCTCCCGGGGCGCATCTGACAGGCATCCCCGACCGCGTCCCTCTGGCGTCTCCGACACGGAGGCGACCGTCGATGACCGAGGTGAGGCGGTCGAACACAGTCTCCTCGTCGGCCAGGCCATCGACCACGTCAAGCAGGTCATGCTCGGCGAACCAGGCTAGGAGCGGCGCTGTCTCGGATTCATAGAGGTCGAGGCGGCGGCGGATGCCCTCCTCGGTGTCATCAGCGCGGCCACGGGCAACCATGCGTGCGGTGACCTCATCGACCGGGACATCGAGGTTGACCGCAACGTCCAACGGCGTGCCAGCCTCGGCCAGGAAGCCCTCCAGCGCGGTGGCCTGATCCGGGGTGCGGGGATAGCCGTCGAGCAGGAAGCCACGTTCGACCACGTCGCCCTCCACCAGGCGTTCGGCCACGATCGAGTTGATGAGGTCGTCGCCCACCAGGTCCCCCGCGTCCATCAGCGCCTTGGCCTGGAGACCCAACTCGGTTCCGGCGGCCACCGCAGCACGAAGCATGTCTCCGGTGGAAATGTGGACTGGTCCGTAGGCCTCGACCAGACGCCCCGCCTGGGTCCCTTTGCCGGATCCCTGGCGGCCGAGAATGACGAGTCGGACGGAGGTCATCTACTTGAGGAAGCCCTCGTAGTTGCGCATCGTGAGCTGCGAATCGACCTGCTTCATCGTCTCGAGCGACACGCCCGCCGCGATGAGAATCGAGATACCGATGAAGCCGAAGCCAGCCGCGCCACCCGAACCAACACCAGCACTGGTGTCCAGGAAGATGTTGATCAAGATCGACGGCACAAGGGCCACACCGGCGATGAACAGGGCCCCGGGCAGCGTGATGCGGGACAGAATCCTGGCCAGGTACCGCTCGGTCTGGTGACCGGGCCGGATGCCGGGCACGAAACCACCCTGCTTGCGGATGGTGTCGGCCTGCTTCACCGGGTCGAAGGTGATCGCCGTGTAGAAGTAGGCAAAGCCGACGATCAGCAGCCCGGTGATGGTGAAGTAGAAGACGTTGTCCGGCTGGGCCAGGTTGTTGTCGATCCAGCCCCGAAAACCGTCCCACGGAAGGGCCGCAGCCACCAGGACCGGCAGGTAAAGAACCGACGAGGCGAAGATGATCGGGATCACGCCCGACTGGTTGACCTTCAGGGGGATGTAGGTGTTCTGGCCGCCATACATCCGGCGCCCCACCACGCGCTTGGCGAACTGCACGGGGATGCGGCGCTGGCCCTGCTCGACGAACACGATGGCCGCCACCATCAGCATCAGGAAGGCCAGGACGACCAACGAGACAATGGCCCCATTCTCTGCCTGGATCAACGAACCCTGCGCCGGGAAGCCACTTACGATCGAGATCATGATCAGCAGTGACATGCCGTTGCCGATCCCCTTCTGGGTGATCAACTCGCCCATCCACATCAGCAGTGCCGTTCCAGCGGTCAAGGTCAATACGACGACGCTGACCGTGCCGATGTGAAAGTCGGGCAGCAGATTCGCACCTGACTGGCCGGAGATGGAGTTGCCCTGGTCGTTGAACAGGAAGGCAAAGCTCGTGGACTGGATGACGGCGATGGCCACCGTCAGATAGCGGGTCCACTGGGTGATCTTGCGCTGGCCGACCGCTCCCTGCTGCTGCCACTGCTCGATGCGGGGCACAACCACGCCGAGCACCTGCATGATGATCGAGGCGGTGATGTAGGGCATGACGCCCAGTGCAAACACGGCGAAACTGGTCAGTGACCCGCCGGAAAAGAGTTGCAGGAAGGCAAGCACGCCGCCCTGGTCAGCACGATCGCGCAGCAACTGCACCTGCTCGACGTCGATGCCCGGAGCGGGCATGAACGCGCCGATCCGGTAGAGCAGGATCATGAGAAGGGTGAAGACGATCCGCTTTCGCAGATCGGCAACCCGGAACATGTTCAGCATGCTGGACAGCACGTGGACTCCTGTCGCCTATCGGATCGAGACCGAGATGGATCGGGTTAGCGGTTCATCAGCGCGTTACCGCTGGCTGCGGGACGTACTGCGAAGGGGAGCGGAAGCTTCTCGATGGTCCCACCGGCAGCCGTGATAGCCGCCTCGGCCGACGCCGAGAAGGCGTGGGCCTTCACGGTGACCGCACGAGTCAACTCGCCACGACCCAGCACCTTGACCAACGACTTCTTGCCGACCAAGCCCTGAGCGTGCAGCGCCTCGGGCGATACCTCGTCGAGGCCACACTCCTGGATGGTGTCTAGGTTGACCGCCTGGTACTCCACGCGGAACGGGTTCTTGAAGCCCTTGAGCTTCGGAATCCGCTGGTGGAGAGGCATCTGGCCACCCTCGAAACCAACGCGGACGGTGTTACGGGCCCGCTGGCCCTTGCTACCGCGACCGGCGGTCTTGCCACCCTTCCCGCCGATACCTCGACCAACACGCTTGGCCCGCTTTGTGGAGCCGGGAGCCGGCTGTAGATCATGAACCTTCATGTCACTCAGCCTCCCCGGCCAGTTCCTCCACCCGGACCAGATGCGGAACCCGGGCAATCATGCCCCGGATCTCACCACGGTCCGGCAGAGTGTTGCTTCGTCCGATCCGGCCCAAGCCGAGAGCTCGGAGCGTGCCCCGCTGCTTGGGCTTGGCGCCGATGGCGCTGCGGATCTGGGTAACGACCAACTGGGTCATGTCACTCACCGTCCCGCAGTGTCGTCTGAGCCGACGCCGACGCCGGCCTCGGTACGACGGTACGCCTCAAGCAGGGCACCTGGCACGAACTCCTCCGGGTCCAAGCCACGCAGGCGGGCGATCTCGTCGGGCCGTCGCAGCCCCTTGAGGCCGGCGATGGTGGCCCGGGCCACGTTGATGTGGTTGGACGACCCCTGTGACTTGCACAGGATGTCGTGGATGCCAGCCTCTTCGAGAATGGCACGAGCAGCGCCACCGGCGATGACCCCGGTACCAGGAGCGGCAGGCTTCAACATCACCCGCCCGGCGCCCATGACGCCGAGGATCGGGTGGATGATGGTCGAACCAGTCAGCGCCACCTTGAACAGGTTTCGCTTGGCCTCCTCAGTCCCCTTCTGGATGGCCAGCGGAACCTCCTTGGCCTTGCCGTAGCCCAGGCCGACCCGGCCAGCGCCATCACCGATCACCACGAGCGCGGTGAACGAGAACCGACGGCCGCCCTTGACCACCTTGGCCACGCGGTTGATGTGGATGACCCGCGACTCCCTGAGGGAGGCATCGTCATTATTGTGCTGTGCCACTAGAACTCCAGTCCGGCTTCGCGGGCAGCATCGGCCAACGCCGCCACCCTGCCGTGGTACTTGTATCCGCCTCGGTCGAAGACCACCGACGCGATTCCGGCTTCGCGTGCTCGCTCAGCGACCACCCGTCCGACCTCGGTGGCGGCAGCCACCCCGGTCACACCCTCGGCCACACCGTCCTGAACGGTCGATGCCGCGGCCACGGTGCGACCCGAACGGTCGTCGATGACCTGGGCTGAGATATGACGAGCCGAACGGAAGACCGCAAGACGGGGACGGGACTCCGAGCCCCGGACCGATTTGCGGACCCGACGGTGTCGACGCTGACGCGCCTTGGAACGATCCAGGCTGCTCACTTGGCTGCCTTTCCGGCCTTGCGGGCCACGTGCTCGCCGAGGTACCGCACGCCCTTGCCCTTGTAGGGCTCCGGCTTGCGATACGAACGGATGTTGGCGGCCACCTGGCCGACAACCTGCTTGTCAGTGCCTGACACGATGATGCGTGTCGGTTCCGGCACGTCGAACGAGATGCCGTCCGGAGCCTCGACGTTCACCGGATGACTGAATCCGAGCTGCAGCTCCAAGGCGTTTGTGCCCTTGGCCGCTGCTCGGTAGCCGACGCCGACGATCTGGAGTTCCTTGGAGAACCCCTCGGTCACGCCGACCACCATGTTGTTCACCAACGACCGAGTCAGACCGTGCAGGGCACGGTTCTGACGTTCATCATCGGGGCGCTCCACGAGGAGCACCTCGCCGTCCTGACGGACGGTGATGTCACCGGGAACCTCGATGTCGAGTTCGCCCTTGGGACCCTTGACGGCCAGCTGGCGACCCTGGATCTGGACCTCGACACCGGACGGAACGGTGATAGGAGCCTTCCCGATTCGGGACATGTCGTCTCCTTCCCTACCAGACGTAGCAGAGCACCTCGCCACCGATCCTTCGGCGGCGGGCCTCGCGGTCGCTCATAAGTCCGCGGCTCGTGGAGATCACGGCGACGCCGAGACCTCCGAGCACGCGGGGAATCCGGTTGGAGGCGCTGTACACGCGAAGGCCGGGCTTGGAGACCCGCTTCACGCCGCTGATGACGCGCTCCCGCTCGGGGGAGTACTTCATCTCTATGTTCAACACCTGGCCGGGGCCAGTCTTGGCCTCCGACACCGCATAGTCGCGGATATAACCCTCGGACTTGAGGATGTCAGCGAGCGCCACCTTCTGCTTCGACGACGGCATATTGACGCCTTCGTGCATCGCCACGTTGGCGTTGCGAATGCGCGTCAACATGTCAGCGACGGGATCGGTCATGGTCATGTCAGACCCTCCTCACCAGCTCGACTTCGTGAGCCCGGGGATCTCTCCCGCGTGGGCCATGCTCCGCAGGCAGATCCGGCAGAGGTTGAAGGCGCGGTAGACCGAACGCGGTCGGCCGCAACGGCGACACCGCGTATAGGCCCGAACCTTGAACTTCGGGGTCTTCTGCTGCTTGTTGACCAGTGCTTTCTTAGCCACTACTGCCCTTCCTTCCGGAATGGGAAACCAAACGCCGCGAGCAGGGCCCGCCCTTCGGCGTCATCGGACGCAGACGTCACAATCGTGATGTCCATTCCCCGGGTGCGATCGACCTTGTCGTAGTCAATCTCCGGGAAGATCAATTGTTCGGTCACGCCGAACGTGTAGTTACCGCTACCGTCGAACGACTTCGGACTGAGCCCGCGGAAGTCACGGATACGGGGGATCGCCAGAGTGATCAGGCGGTCCAGGAACTCGTACATGCGGTCGCCCCGCATCGTGACCTTGGCCCCGATGGGCTGGCCCTCGCGGAGCTTGAAGTTCGAGATGGACTTCCGGGCCCGAGTCACCATCGGTTTCTGGCCGGTGATGGCCTCCAGATCGGTCAGTGCACCATCCAGAAGCTTCGCCTGCTGGGCGGCGTCACCGACACCCATGTTGACGACGATCTTGGACAGCCTCGGAACCTGCATCACGTTGGCGAGGCCCAGCTCGGTCTGTACCGCGCTCCGGATCTCGTCGTTGTAACGCACACGCATCCGCACCGCTGCGGTGGTACCGGAGTCAGAAATGAGTGTCTCAGCCATCGATGTCCACCCCCGTGCGTTTGCAGATCCGGACCTTGTCGCCGGTCTCAGTGAATCGGTACCCGATGCGGGTCGGCTTGCCGTCCGACGGGCTCAGGATGGCCACGTTGGACACGTGTAGTGGCATCGCCTTTTCGATGATGCCGCCCTGGTCCGTAGCGCTCGTGGGCTTCTGGTGGCGTTTGGCGATGTTGATGCCGTCCACGATGACTTTGTCATCAGCGGGGATGGCTCGGCTCACCTTGCCCTCCTTGCCCTCATCCTTGCCGGCCAGGACCCGCACCTTGTCTCCTTTGCGAATCTTCATCTCAGAGCACCTCCGGCGCCAGCGACACGATTCGCATGAACTTGTGGTCCCGTAGCTCTCGCCCGACTGGGCCGAAGATGCGGGTGCCTCGAGGCTGGTTCTGGTCGTTGATAAGCACCGCCGCGTTCTCGTCGAACCGGATGTAGCTCCCGTCCGGACGACGACGTTCCTTCTTGGTCCGGACGACGACGCACTTGACGACCTCACCCTTCTTGACGGCCGCACCGGGATTGGCGTCCTTCACCGTCGCGGTGAAAATGTCGCCGATCGAGGCGTAACGACGCTTGGAGCCGCCCAGCACCTTGATGCAGAGCACCTCGCGGGCGCCAGAGTTGTCCGCGACCCGGAGTCGGGTCTCCTGCTGAATCATTACTTCGCCCTCTCGAGGATCTCGACCAAACGCCAGTGCTTCAACTTGGACAGCGGTCGGGTCTCCTGGACCCGCACGCGGTCGCCCACGCTGAGCTGGTTGTCTTCGTCGTGGACGTGGAGTCGCTTGGTCCGCTGGACCGTCTTGGCATACCGGCGATGCCGGACGCGGTCGACAGTCTCGACGATCGCCGTCTTGTCCTGAACATCAGAGACCACTAGACCCTCACGCACCTTGCGGCGGTTCGGACGTTCGGTCGTTTCGGTCGTCTCGGCCATCAGTCGGCCACCTCCTCGCCGCCGGCCACAATGGCCTCGGCAGCGTCGATTTCACGGGCTCGCAGCTCAGTCAGCATGCGGGCCACCTCTTTTTTGACCTGCCCGACCCTCGCGTAGTTCTCGAGCTGGCCGGTTACCAACTGGAAGCGCAAGTTGAACAACTCTTCCTTGGCGTCGGACAGACGCTCTAGGAGGTCAGTGTCACCGAGGGTGTTCAGGGTCTCTTTCTTCGCCATGGCTAGAAGCCCTCCTCACGCTCGACGAAGCGTGCCTTGATGGGCAGCTTCTGAATGGCGCGGTCGAGGGCCTCGCGGGCCACGACCGCGTCGCTGTACGACAGTTCGAACAGGATCCGTCCGGGCTTGACCACCGCGACCCACTTCTCCGGGTTGCCCTTGCCGGAACCCATGCGGGTCTCAGCCGGCTTCTCGGTGATGGGCTTGTCCGGGAAGACGTTGATCCACACCTTGCCGCCACGCTTGATGTGACGGGTCATGGCGATACGGGCAGCCTCGATCTGGCGGGCGGTGATCCAACCCGGCTCAAGAGCCTGGATTCCGTACTCACCGAACGTCATCTCGGTCTGGCCCTTGGAATTGCCCTTGAGGCGACCGCGGTGCTGCTTGCGGTGTCGAACCTTCTTCGGCATCAACACGGCTCAGTCACCATCCCCACCGCGGAAGTGCGGCGTCTCGTGGTTCTCCTTGGTGGATGCCTCAATGGCCTCCTCCTCAGCGAGCAGCTTTTCGAACTCGGCGTCACCCTCCTTGACTAGCGGCGCCGGATCAGCCTCGGTGACCTCCGGCGCAGGGGGCTCGGTGGCCGCCACCTCAGCAGCCTCGGGGCGCCGGGGGGCGGCAGCCGAGGACACCACGGTGCGAGGCTTGGTCTGGCCGGAGGTCTCACCGACGGCCATGGCCGCCTCCTTGGTGATCTTGTCCTCAAGCACGCTCTTGTAGGGCAGGATCTCGCCCTTGTAGATCCACACCTTCACGCCGATGCGACCGTATGTGGTGCGGGCCTCACGAAAGCCGTAGTCAATGTCAGCCCTCAGCGTGTGCAGCGGGACCCGACCTTCGCGGTACCACTCGGTCCGGGACATCTCGGCGCCACCGAGGCGACCCGAGCACTGCACCCGGATGCCGAGAGCGCCAGCCTTCTGGGCGTTCTGGACAGCCCGCTTCATGGCGCGACGGAAAGCGACACGGCCAGCCAACTGGTCGGCAACGCCCTGGGCGATCAACGCAGCCTCGAGCTCGGGCTCCTTGATCTCCTGGATGTTGAGCTGGACCTGATGGTTGCCACTGATCTTGGTCAGCCCGGAACGGAGGCGGTCGGCCTCCGAACCCTTACGCCCGATGACGATGCCCGGGCGGGCCGTGTGGACATCGATCCGCAACTTGTTGCTGGTCCGCTCGACCTCGATCCGGCTGATCGCCGCGTGCGCCAGATCCTCCATGATGTACTCGCGGATCTTCCAGTCCTCAAGGACGTTGTCGGCGTACTCCTTTCGGCTGGCAAACCACCGCGACTTCCAGTCGGTGGTGACCCCCAGACGGAAGCCGTACGGATTGACCTTCTGGCCCATCAGTTGGACTCCTCTTCGTCCTGCTGCTCTTCGGCCTGATCTTCGGCCTGCTCGGCAACCTGCTCTTCGGCCTGCTCTTCGGCCTGCTCTTCGGCCTGCTCGGCAACCTGCTCTTCGGCCTGCTCGGCAACCTGCTCTTCGGCCTGCTCGGCGACGGTGACCTCTGCCTCAACGGTTTCCACGGCCTCGACCTCATCGGCGTGGTCGTGGTCGTGGTCGTGGTCGCTAGCTTCCTCAGCGGCCGCACGGCTGCGCTCCACACGCTGACGACGGGCCTCCGCGGCATGGGCGCTCGACCCTGCCTGGCCCTTGGCCTCTTCGCGCTCGCGCCGGTCGGCGAGCGTGGCATCGTCGTAGCGACTCACGATCATCGTGATGTGGCTGGTGCGCTTGAGGATCTGCGTGGCGCGCCCACGTGCACGAGGGCGCCAGCGCTTCAGCGTCGGGCCCTCGTCGGCGTAGCACGCCGACACGAAGAGTTCTTCGGCCGGAATGTTGTCGTTGTTCTCGGCGTTGGCCACTGCCGAATCCAGGCACTTGCCGATCACCTCAGACACCGATCGCTCGGAGAAGGCGAGGATCTCGGACGCACGACCGTAGGACTCGCCCCGCACGAGGTCCAGCACGGCACGGGCTTTACTCGGTGACACACGGACGTACTTCACGACCGCACGCGTCCCTGGACGCTCGTTGGTCTTCAGGCCGGTCATTAGCGACGACCACCCTTCTCCTGGCCGGCATGGTGCCGGAAGGTCCGCGTTGGAGCGAACTCGCCCAGCTTGTGGCCAACCATCGACTCGGTGATGTACACCGGCACGTGCTTGCGGCCGTCGTGTACACCCATCGTGTGTCCGACCATGTCGGGCACGATGGTGGACCGACGGGACCACGTTCGAATGACCTTCTTTTCGCCGGACTCGTTAAGTACGTCCACCTTCTTGAGCAGGTGGTCGTCCACGAACGGACCCTTCTTGAGACTCCTCGGCATCGCCGATTACCTCCGCGATCCACGCCGACGACGACGGCGCACGATCAACTTGTCGGACTGCTTGCCCTGCTTACGGGTACGGCCTTCAGGCTTGCCCCAGGGTGACACCGGGTGGCGACCACCCGAAGACTTACCTTCGCCACCGCCCAGGGGGTGGTCGACCGGGTTCATGGCAACACCACGGGACTGCGGGCGGACACCCTTCCAGCGGTTGCGACCGGCCTTGCCGATCTTGATTAGTTCGTGCTCCTGATTGCCCACCTCACCAACCGTGGCCCGGCAGTCAATGCGGACACGCCGCATCTCGGTGCTGGGAAGTCGCAGGGTGGCGTAGTCACCCTCCTTGGCCACTAGTTGGACGCTGGCACCGGCACTGCGGGCCATCTTGCCGCCGCCCTCGGGCTGCAGTTCAACGTTGTGCACGACCGTACCGACGGGGATGTAGCGCAACGGCAGGGCGTTGCCGGGCTTGATCTCGCTGCCCTGGCCGGACTGCAGGGTCTCGCCGACCTCGACGCCCTTGGGGGCGAGGATGTAGCGCTTCTCGCCGTCGAAGTAATGGAGCAGGAGGATGCGGCAACTCCGATTCGGGTCGTACTCGACGGCCGCCACCTTGGCCGGCACGCCATCCTTGTTGCGGCGAAAGTCGATGACCCGGTACTGCTGCTTATGGCCGCCGCCGCGGTGACGGGCGGTCTTGCGGCCATAGTTGTTGCGGCCACCGGTGCGGTTCTTTTGTTCGGTCAGCGACCGCTCCGGGATCGTCTTGGTGATCTCAGAGAAGTCGGCGACGGTCTGGAACCGCCGGCCGGGACTGGTGGGCTTGCGCTTGCGCTGCGGCATGTTCCTAGACCTCGAACAACTCGATCGAATCACCCTCGGCGAGGGTGATGTATGCCCGCTTGACGTCCGGGCGCTTACCGAACGTCGGCATGCGCCGGTTCCGCTTGCGCTTGCCGGCCCGATTCAGGGTGTTCACCTTGAGGACCTTCACATCGAAGATCGACTCGACGGCATCACGGATCTCAGGCTTGGAGGCCGACTTCGCGACCTCGAAGGTATAGACGTTCTCCTCGAGCAGGGAGTAGGACTTCTCCGACACGACCGGCTTAACGATGACGTCACGTGCGTCCTTCACTCTTCTTCTCCCATGTCGGAGTCATCGGAGGTTTCAACCGGTGCGGCCGGGACCGTCTTCGACGCCGCCGGGGCAGCGATTGGCAAGGTGGCCTTGGTGAAGACCACGACGTCACTGACCAGCACGTCATAGGCGTTGAGCTCGCCCGGCGAGAGCACGTGGACCGTGCCCAGGTTGGCGAAGCTCTTCCAGGTGTTCTCGTCGGAGCGCTCGGCCACCACCAGAACACGACCCTCGATACCGAGGGCCGCCAGAGCGGCGACCGCGTCCTTGGTGCGGGGCGCATCGAAGGCCCAGCCATCGATTACGACAATCTTGCCCTCTGAGGCCCGGTCGCTCAACGCCGAACGCAGGGCGAGGCGAACCATCTTCTTGGGCGTCTTCTGGGCGTAACTGCGGGGCTTGGGGCCCAGCGCGACACCGCCACCACGCCACTGCGGCGAGCGGATCGAACCCTGCCGGGCACGGCCTGTGCCCTTCTGGGCCCACGGCTTGGCACCGCCACCCCGGACCTCGGCCCGGGTCAGCGTGCTCTGGGTCCCCGACCGGCGGGCAGCCAACTGAGCGGTCACGACTTGGTGCATCACGGCGACATTCGGTTCGATGCCGAAAGTGGCATCGTCGAGATCAACGGAACCTGCCGCTGCGCCGGTCTGACTCAGAACGTCCATCTTCGCCATCACCGGCCTCCCTTCACAGCATCACGAATGAGGACAGTGGCGCCACGGGCACCGGGCACCGAACCACGTACCAGCAGTAGCTCGCGCTCGGCATCGGCCTGCACGACCTGAAGGTTCAACGTGGTGGTCTTCTGGTTACCCATCCGGCCCGGCATCTTCTTGCCCCGGAACACCCTGGACGGAGTGGCGCACTGGCCGATGGCTCCCGGCTTGCGGTGCACCTTGTGCGCACCGTGGGAGGCCCGCTGGCCCTTGAATCCGTGGCGCTTCATGGCGCCGGCGAAACCCTTTCCCTTACTCACCGAGGTCACGTCAACGTGACCCTGATCGACGAGCGACTCAACGGTGATCTCCTGGCCAACCTCGTAGCCAGCCACGTCATCGATTCGGAGTTCCACCAGACGCTCGCCGGCTTCAACCCCCCCGGCGGCGAAATGGCCGGCCTCGGGACGGGTGAGCTTCTCGGCGTCACGATGGCCGATGGTGACCTGGAGTGCGGAGTAACCATCGCGCTCGGTGGTCTTGACCTGGACGACGCGATTAGGACGGACACGAAGCACGGTGACGGGCTGGACACGATTGTCCTCGTCCCACACCTGTGTCATGCCGACCTTCTCGCCGACGATTGCCTTGTTGGCCATGATGGCTCCTGCGACTGGTGCCGGTGATCTGCCGGCATTGGTGGCCCTGACGGACCATTCACGCGAACGCTCCGCACGGGCACAAGCCCGGCGGAGCGGCGATTCTGTTTTGCCGTGCGGTTCGCCGGTCCCGGTCTCCCGAAACCGCCGCCTACCCGGACGTCGATTCACCCAGCGGGCCGACCACGGACGGTCTGCCAGAAGTGCAGGGGACAACGATACGGCGGTCCGGGTTGGGCCACAACCGGCTAACCATCAGGTCGTTGTGCCGCGCGTCATGGCCAACCGGAGCCCTCCCACCGACCAAGGATCCCCGGCCGCCTCCAAGCCGACCGATAACGTCGCCAACAGTGCGAGATCCCTTCAATTCCAACGATCGCGGGGCCATGTCCTGGCCCGACACATGACCGGCAACACCGACCACCGGCTCCCGCCCAGCGACGAGGGGCGATCTCTGCCGTCGTGGGCGCGACGGGCGATCCTAAGCCTGTTGGGGGGAATCGCCGCGATCTACTACCTCCGAGGGATTATCGAGGCGCTCCGGCCGCTCATCCTGGTGGTGCTGGTGGCCTTCTTCCTGTCGTTCGCCCTCGAGCCCGCGGTTAACCGCCTCGAACGGGCCGGCCTCCGCCGAGGGGTGGGCACGGCGCTCACCATGATGGTGCTGGTGGCCGGGATGGGTGGCTTCGGTATCCAGGTCGGCAGTCTGCTGGCTGAGCAGGTAACCGACTTCAGCGAGGACGTCCCCGTCTACCTAGCCGACGCCGACCAGTGGCTGACCGACTCGTTTGGCATCGACAATGCCCTAGCCGATCTACGGACCAACTACGACTCGGGCGCCCTCGCCGGGTGGCTGGGTGACGTGGCCGACGATCTGGCTCGCTTCGGAACCACCGTGGTCAACGTCCTGTTTCAGTTGTTCACCGTCGGGCTCTTCACCTTCTACCTGGTGGCCGAGGGACCCAAGCTGCGGCGGCTGATCTGTTCGTTCCTCGCCGAGCGCCATCAGCGCCACGTGCTCGAAGTCTGGGACCTGGCCATCGAGAAGACCGGCGGCTACATCCTCTCCCGGAGCATCTTGGCGTTGGCATCGTCGCTCGTCCACTGGGCGGCCTTCGAGATCATCGGCCTGCCGTCGGCACTCGCCCTAGCCCTGTGGGTGGGGATCATGTCCCAGTTCGTACCAGTCGTCGGGACATTCATCGCCGGCGCCCTCCCACTAGCCATCGCCCTGCTCGGCGAGCCGGTCCACGGGCTCTGGGTGGTCATCGTGATCGCTGTGTACCAGCAGGTCGAGAACTACGTATTGGGGCCGCGTATCACCGCCCACACCATGCAGTTGCACGTGGCGGTGGCCTTCGGCGCTGTGATCGCCGGGGCGGCCGTCCTCGGCGTGGTCGGGGCTCTGCTCGCCCTCCCAGCCGCCGCCACCATCCAAGCCGTGATCGCCGCAGAAGCCGAACGCCACGTGGTGTCCGAGGACCTCCAGGAGGCCAGCAGCCAACGGCGGGGCCACGGCGACCGGAGCGACGCCCCTCCCGAATCCGAGCCCGAGCCTGCCTGAAAACGGTCGAAGCGCCCCCGGAGGGGCGCTTCCACTCTCGTTCTTCGATCGCAGACCCGGGAGGCGCTTACACCTGCTGGATCTTGATCTCGATGTCGACGCCAGCCGGCAGGTCCAGGCGCTGCAGCGAGTCCACGGTCTTGGGCGAGGGATCCAGGATGTCGAGCAGGCGCTTATGAATGCGCATCTCAAAGTGCTCCCGGGAGTCCTTGTCCTTGAAAGGGCCACGGATGACCGTGTAGCGGTGTTTCTCGGTCGGCAGGGGGATCGGACCGCGAAGGTCGGCCTGGGTCCGTCGAACCGTCTCAACGATCTTCTTCGTCGACTGGTCGATGACCTCGTGGTCGTAGGCCTTCAGTCGGATCCGGATCTTCTGCCCTGCAGGCATCTACGTCGTCCTGCTACTTCAGGATCTTGGTGACGGCGCCAGCACCAACGGTGCGGCCACCTTCACGGATGGCGAAGCGAAGGCCCTCGTCCATGGCGATCGGAGCGATGAGCTCGACGGTCATGGTCGTGTTGTCGCCGGGCATGCACATCTCGGTACCGGCGGGCAGTTCGATCATGCCGGTCACGTCAGTGGTCCGGAAGTAGAACTGCGGGCGGTAGTTGGAGAAGAACGGCTTGTGACGGCCACCCTCCTCCTTGGTCAGCACGTACACCTCGGCCTCGAACTGGGTGTGGGGAGTGATCGAACCGGGCTTGGCCAGAACCTGACCGCGCTGGACCTCCTCCTTGTCGATGCCACGCAGGAGGGCGCCGATGTTGTCGCCGGCCTCACCCTGATCGAGCAACTTGCGGAACATCTCGACGCCGGTACAGGTCGTCGTCTGGGTGTCCTTGAGGCCGATGATCTCGATGCTGTCGCCCGTGTTGACGACGCCCTGTTCGACACGACCGGTCACCACGGTGCCTCGGCCGGTGATCGAGAACACGTCCTCGATCGGCATCAGGAAGGGCTTGTCGATGTCACGCTCGGGCTGGGGGATGTACTCGTCCACCTGGGCCATCAGGTCAACGATCTGGTCGGCGGCGTCGCTGTCGCCCTCGAGGGCCTTGAGCGCCGAAACCCGCACGATCGGGGTGTCGTCACCCGGGAAGTCGTACTCGCCAAGGAGCTCGCGCACCTCCATCTCGACCAGCTCGAGTAGCTCCTCGTCGTCGACCATGTCGCACTTGTTCAGCGCCACGATGATCTTGGGCACGCCGACCTGGCGGGCCAGGAGCACGTGCTCACGGGTCTGGGGCATCGGGCCGTCAGCGGCCGACACCACGAGGATCGCACCGTCGACCTGAGCGGCGCCTGTGATCATGTTCTTGATGTAATCCGCGTGACCCGGCATGTCGACGTGGGCGTAGTGCCGGTTCTCGGTCTCATACTCGACGTGGCTCACGTTGATCGTGATGCCGCGCTCCCGCTCCTCGGGTGCCTTGTCGATGTCCGCGAACTCGGTGAAATTGGTGGAGTTGGGATCACGATCCGACAGGACCTTGGTGATCGCCGCGGTCAGCGTGGTCTTGCCATGGTCAATGTGACCCATGGTGCCCACGTTTACGTGGGGCTTGTTTCGCTCGAATTGGGCCTTGGCCATTTCGCTTCTTCCTCGGTTCTCTTATTTCTCTGTGGACTGGACTTGCTGGTGGAGAGGGTTGGGCAGGTCACTCACCGTGGATTCGGCGGGTGATCTCCTCCTGTACGGACCCGGGCGTCTGCTGGTAGGAGTCAAACTGCATCGTGTACGTCGCACGCCCCTGAGTGCGTGACCGCAGGTCGGTAGCGTATCCGAACATCTCCGACAGCGGCACCAGTGCACTGACCACCTGGTTGGCCCCACGGGCTTCCATCTGGCCCACTCGACCACGTCGGGAGTTCAGGTCGCCGACCACGTCACCCATGTAATCCTCGGGCGTCACGACCTCGACCGACATCACGGGCTCGAGCAGTACCGGCTTGGCCATACGCATGGCCTCACGAAACCACGCCTGGGCAGCGATCTTGAACGCCATCTCCGAGGAGTCCACGTCGTGAGCCTTGCCATCGTTCAGGCTGACTTTGAGGCCCAGCACCTGGAAGCCGGCTAGCGGGCCGTTCGTGGTGGCCAACTTGACGCCGGCATCCACCGACGGGATGTACTCCTTGGGAATACGACCACCGGAGACGTTGTCCTCGAAGAGGTAGTCCTCTTCTTCGTTCTCGTAGGGCTCGAGGCTGGCCACGATCTCAGCAAACTGGCCGGAACCACCGGTCTGCTTCTTGTGGGTGTAGCGGTAGTCGAGAACCGGCTTGGTGATCGTCTCGCGGTAAGCCACCTGGGGCTTGCCCACGTTGGCGTCCACCCGGAACTCACGGAGCATGCGGTCGACCAGCACCTCGAGGTGCAGCTCGCCCATGCCGCCGATGATCGTCTGGCCCGTCTCCTCGTCGCTTCGGACGGTGAAGGTGGGATCCTCCTCGGACAGGGAGAAGAGGGCCTTGCTCATCTTGTCCTGGTCTGCCTTGGAGCGGGGCTCGACGGCTACGTGGATAACCGGCGCCGGGAACTCCAACTGCTCCAGGACAATGGGGTGGTCGGGGGCGCACAGCGTGTCGCCGGTACGGGTGTTCTTGAGGCCGATGCCGGCCACGATGTCGCCGGTCCGAACCTCGTCGCGATCCTCGCGGTCGTTGGCGTGCATCTCGAGCACGCGACCAAGGCGCTCCTTGTTGCCGGTCCGGGTGTTGAGCACCGCTGAACCCTTGTCGAGCACGCCGCTGTAGGCCCGAAAATAGATGAGCTTGCCGACGTGCGGGTCGGTCATGATCTTGAAGGCCAGCGCAGAGAACGGAGCGTCGTCCGATGCCTCACGATCGAGGGTGTCGCCCGAGCGCGGGTGCACGCCTTCGACCGGCGGAAGATCGACCGGCGACGGCAGGAACTTGACGACGGCGTCCAGCAGTGGCTGCACGCCCTTGTTCTTGAAGGCCGACCCGGTGAGGATCGGCACGCAGTCGCCGGACAGGGTGCCGGAGCGGACCGCACTGCGAACGTCCTGGGAGGTGATCTCCTCCTCGCCGACGAACTTCTCGAGGATGTTCTCGTCGAACTCGGACAGTGCGTCGATCAACTCGGCCCGGTACTGCTCGGCCAGTTCGGTCATGTCCTCGGGGATGTCCACGACGTCCCAGGATGCGCCGAGGTCCTCACCCTGCCAGATGAGAGCGTTCATCTCGATGAGGTCGATAATGCCGGCGAAGTCACCCTCGGCACCGATGGGCAGTTGGATGACCGCCGCGTTACAGCCCAGGCGATCACGGATGGTGTCCAGCACGAAGTAGAAGTCAGCACCGGTGCGGTCCATCTTGTTGATGAAACACATGCGAGGGACGTTGTATTTGTCGGCCTGGCGCCACACCGTCTCGGTCTGGGGCTCCACGCCGGCGACGCCGTCGAACACGGCGACCGCTCCGTCGAGCACGCGTAGGGAACGTTCCACCTCGACGGTGAAGTCCACGTGGCCCGGCGTGTCGATGATGTTAATCCGGTGGTCGTCCCAGAAGCAGCTGGTGGCAGCCGAGGTGATGGTGATTCCCCGCTCCTGTTCCTGCTCCATCCAGTCCATGGTCGCAGCGCCGTCGTGGACCTCGCCGATCTTGTAGTTCACGCCGGTGTAGTACAGGATCCGCTCGGTCGTCGTGGTCTTACCCGCGTCGATATGGGCCATGATCCCGATGTTGCGGGTTTTCTGGAGGGGGTGTCGCGTCGCCATCTCAGTGCTCGGTGTCTCGTCTGTCTCGGTGGACGTGTTCGGTCAGGTCCCGGGTCGGGACCCGAGGTGGTTCACCGTCAGACGCCGGAGCGCCACGGCGACGGCCAGTGAGTACGCATCTGGTGCGCGCCCCGGGCCGGTCTAGGTGGGGGGGATGGTCGGGTAACCGCCTACCAGCGGTAGTGGGCGAACGCTTTGTTGGCGTCGGCCATCTTGTGCAGATCTTCGCGACGCTTCACCGACGAGCCGAGGCCGTTGGAGGCATCCATGATCTCGTTGGCCAGTCGCTCGGCCATCGTCCGCTCGCGGCGATCCCGTGAGTAGTT
>JASLKK010000014.1 GCA_030747595.1 Acidimicrobiales bacterium
ACGAGGAGGTCGTGGGTTCAAATCCCGCCTACCCGACCAGGGGGTCTCGGCAGGTTATTGAAAACGGCTCGGCAGGTTTCAACCACCCAAAGTGGTCTCCTTCGACTTGACCACGGTGAAGGAAGGCATCCTCGTCGACCAAGACGACAGCTACGAATGTGCCGACAACCCCGACGGCGACCACCACCAACTCAAACGACGCCGAGAATCGTGATGGTGACCGCATGTGGTGGTTTATGCACTGAACCGGTGGCGCTTCCGGTCCTCGATTGACCTGGTGAAACTGGGACTCCGGTTCTGGGGTTGGCTGCTCAGCAGCCCCGACTGCCCGCATAGGCGAACGCAGCCCGGTCGGCGGTGGTTACCGAAGCCTTCCTATTGAGCCTGGGATACATGACCGAGCCGTCATCGACGCTGTGGCCAATGCCGACTGCGTGGCCGAGTTCATGGATGAGGGTGGTCCGGATGAAGTCTCCACCTGTGTTCGTGTCGAGATCGTGCTTGGTGAGGATCTCGTCGGAGAGCAGGACGATCGCCTGGAAGACGATGAGGCGGTCTACGACCTTCCGGTGCCAGACCTCGGCTGCACCGAGTTCGTGGTCTTCGAGTAGGCCGGTGTCACGGTTGACCCAGATGATCTGGATGGTGTTGGGCTGGGGTGCCGGATTGTCTCCGACGGTGTGAGTTGAGTCAGTTGTCGGGGTGAACTCCAGGCCGGTGAGTTCGCCAAGTTCGGTGATGGCATCCCGGGTGGCCAGGGCGGCAGCTGTGCTATCTGCCGAAGATTCGACGGTGTCGACCGTGACTCGGATCGGCGTGCAGTTGGGCCACAGGGCGGAACCGGTCTCATCGGCGAACATCGCCGTGCTCCCTGCAAGGGCGAGTCCGGAGGCTGGATCGTTGTCGACCCGGTCGGCGCGGCGGGTGGTGCCAGCCCCGGTGAGGGTAAGGAGGTTGCGCACGGACACCGGAAGCTCGACTCGCCATTTCCGGTCAGCCGGGTTGTTGGCCCAGGCGTAGGCCTCGTTGTTGGCCCGGTCGTGCAACTCGTGGTCGCCCTGGTCGGGTGTCGGCGAATCTTGCGAGAGAAGCGCACCGGAAAAGGAGCTGACGAGGAGGGCGGTGGCCACCAGGCCGAGGCCAAGTCGCTTGGCGGGAAGTCGTTTACGATAACTCATACCGTTATTATATGACGGTAATCATGTTTGTCAACACTATTTTCGGTTATCTTTTTCGTTATTGTTTTGCGTCTATATCCGTTGGCGTATAAGGTGTCTCCCAGAGGATGGAGGTATCCAGATGGCACTAGAGCTTGTTGACCTAGCACCGGACTTTGCAGTTTCGACTACCAACGGGGCGATCCGCTTCCCCGACGGATGGGACACCCAACGCCCGTTCCTCCGCGTCGTCGCGCAGCCCCGGGGCTGACCGTGTCCCGCCCCCGAGACCCGGAACTCGACGCCAAGATCATCGAGGCGGCAACCGAGGAGTTCCACGCCGTCGGCTATGGCTCCATGAGCCTGGGGTCGATTGCCGTCCGGGCCGGTGTCCGCCCCGGTGCCGTCTACACCCGTTTCCGGGACAAACGCGATGTGTTACGAGCCATCCTCGAACATGTCTCAACCCTTCGGGCGGAACGGATACGAAACCTCCCCGGCGACGACCCCTACGAGAACCTTCTGTACGCCACTCGCGAGACGCATACTTCGGTCTCCTGGGAACACGCCTTCACAATCCCGGCCCTGGCGCTCATGGGCACCGAGGAGGCCAACGAGGTCCGGGATCTGATCCGCGACGACATGGCCCGTAACCGCCATATGGAACTTCTCCGCCCAGCACTCAAGCAGGCTGTTGCCGCAGGAGTCCTGCCGGACAACATGTCCGTCAACTACGCGTCAGCAATGATCCTCGGCGCCTACTTCACCTTCAGACTCGGCGTCGACTCCGAGCACTGGCCCGCCGACATGCCCGAAAAGCTCCTGCAAACTCTTGGAGCGAAGGCCCCTTAAACCTCCACCGACTACCACGACCCTGACCAAGGACGACGGTTCGACCGTGCAGGTCTCCAAGTGCCCGAACGACCACGGAAAGATCAAGTCCCCACTGTGTTGTGGCGCCGACATGGCGTGCGCTTTCTGAACAGACTCCTGATCCGGACCTGACGGGTCCGGACGTTCTGACAGGTCAGCGAAGACGGAATACGGCGACCGGCGACGTCTGGTCAACGTTGGGTCCGGCACCGTAGGTGACCACCCGATGGATGGTCGGCTCGATGATGGTTCCGGCGGCCACATCAGTGGCGAACCGGGCCTCGAAGCCGTGGGCCGTGAAGTGGTCGGGGTTGATTCCGATGGCGAACAGCGCCCCTGGCCGGGCAATGCGATACAGCTCGTCGAACGCGTCGGGCCCCACATGGCCATGGGTGAACGTGCCACAACTGACAACGGCCCCGTAGGAATTGCCGACCAGGGGCAGCACGGCTGTCAGGTCGCCCACGTGGAGACTCGAGTAGACGGCCTCGCCCGACGCTGTCGACTTGGTGCCAGCCTGCTCCAACATCTCCGGCGACAAGTCGAGGCCGTCGAGTAGTGACGGGCAGCGGTGGTCGAGCCGCAACGCCTCACCGACCAGACCGGTGCCGCAACCGACATCGAGCACCGGCCCGTCGTCAGGAGTCGCCGAGGCGAGAAAGGCCCCTGCTACCCCGAGGTGGTATTGGTAGGCGTTCTCCTTGATGAACCCCGATTCGTAGCTGTCGGCCCACCGGGCGTACAGGTTTCGGTTGTCGTCCGGAGTCTCGACCGCGTAGGCATCAGCCAGGTCGAAATCGCCGTCACCCATCTACTCCACCTCCCCCTCGAATTGATCATTGAGCCCATGGACCCCCCCACAGGAGGGAGGGTGAAAGATCTATCCGAGGGCTCGGAGTAGCACAAGGCCTCCGAGCTTTCGGAAACGCACCACTTGCCTCCCCGGAACGCGACGGAGCCGGGGCATTGGCCCCGACTCCGATTCGCGTGTTGGTTCGCCCCGAAAGGCGCCCGATCAGGCAGCGAGATCCAAATCGGCGATGTCCCGGTTGGCCTCGGTGTCGGCCGCCTTGTGAACGGGCGGAACCGGACGCTGCCGGTCAGCCACCATCTGCTGTCCGAGGGACATGATCGTCCGCACGGCCCGGTCGTTGAAACCGGCGAAGTGGCCGTAGCCGGCAGCCTGGTTCAGGGCCAGAAAGAGGTCCTGCTGTGGGTGCCGGAGGTTGTGGAATGAACGGTTGCTGGAACGCAGCTTGTTGGAACGCATGGCTTGCTCTGTTTCACTGTGGTCCGACGGCCGTCGTCCGGATTCGGCCGGAGGGCTCGTCGAAGCTGTTGTTGTGTCTGACCTGCTCCGATGGCCCCTCCATTTGGAAGTTACCCATCGGTAGATCGCTGCATAGATTCTGGGGCATGGGTCACGCGAATCCACGGCGACTGTGGTCACAGGTGACCCCGGTCGCACCCCGTTACTGGGCAACCGACCGTGGCTATCCGACGGTCAGGTGCCGAGGACGATCATTCCTCCGGGCAGTGCCAGATGGTCCGAGAGTTCCTGCTCGTCGGTGGCCATCCGCCAGTCCAGGAGAGCCGCCGCGTACCCGGCCATCAACGGATGGTCGCTAAGGGGTTCGCACTCATCCGGATCACCCTCAAGGTCGAAGAAGATCGGCGCCATCCCGGCGAAGTGCACGTACTTGCCTCGGTGGTCCCGGTGCACCGCAAGGTTGCACAGGTGACCGTCCAGTCCATCCAACTCCCTGGAACCAGCCCACGCCCGGAAGTCGAATTCCCAATGCGCAGCGGTACGCCAGCCGTCCGGCAGACCACCGTCGGCAACCGATCCGTTGAGGAAGGGCCGCAGTGACCGGCCCTGACACTGCCGGGGCACCTCGACACCGGCCAGGTCGAGCACCGTGGGCATCACGTCGATGTTCTCGGTGAAGTCCTTCACCACCTGGCCCGCCCCACCGATACAGGCCGTTTCGATTCCGGTGCCTCCAGGAGCGCGGACGATCAACGGGATGTAGAACGCCTGATCGTGGAACCCCAACTTTGACATGAGGCCGTGGTCCCCGAGCATCTCGCCATGGTCCGAGGTCACAACCACCACGGTTTCGTCGGTGGCCCCCAGATCGTCCAGAGCCGTGAGGAGGCGGCCCACCTGGGCGTCGACCTCGGCCATCATCCCGTAGTAGGTGGCCCGCACCTGCCGGAGGTCAAGGTCGTCACCCGGCGGCCGATAGGCACCGAAGGCGCGCGCGGCGGCCACGAACGGATGGGTATCGACTCCGCCGTCCACGAGAGGATCGGGCACTGTCGCTGGATCAACGAGATCGTGGTAAGGCGCTGGCGCCGTGAACGGTGGGTGAGGCCGGTAGATCGACGCGTGGACAAACCACGGGTCGCCGACGCCCTCCAGCCGAGCCAGTTCGTCGATCACCTCCCCGACCAGGAACGCCGTCTCGGTCTCCTCGGCGGCAAACGGTGGCGGCGGCCACGACGCCCCCCGACCCACCGGGATGGCCACGTCGTCTCGGGGGCGCAGAAACCGCTCGCGATCCGACACGTCGTGACCCCGGGCCTCCAGCCACCGGTACCAGGGTTCCCGATGTTCGGGTAGGTCAAGCCCCACCCGAAACCCGGGCAGCGGACCCTCGTAGTCCCCGAGCCTCGGATCCCCCGCGGGCACGGTGCGCGGGTCGACCGTGGTGTCGGTGTGGCCGAACAGCACCGGGTCGTACCCCGCGGACCGCATGGCCAGGGCCACGTTGGTGAAGCGGGCGTCCAGCGGGGTGCCGTTCAGAACCGACCGGTGCACGTGCTGGTAGGTGCCGGTAAGCAAGCTGGCCCGACTGGGTCCGCACGGCGCTGCCTGCGCGAAGTGCGAAGCGAACCGCACCCCCTCCGCGGCAAGACGGTCCAGGTTCGGGGTGGACACCGATGGGTGGCCAGCCGCCGAAAGGCAGTCACCACGCCACTGGTCCAGGGTCACCAGCAGAACGTTTGGTCGTCGCATCGTCTCGCATACTGCCAGCCCCGCCGACTCCCGGACAGCAGGTGGCGAACGCGACCGCCACTAACGTCCGGCGATGACTAGGTCACCAACCGTGCGGTCCCTCAGGGACCGGATCCCCCGATCCGGACGACCCCTCGGCCTGCTGCTGGCCTTCACCGGGATGTTCCTGGTCTCCACCGACGCCCTATTGGTTCGGGTGGCAGAACGCGACTCTGCGGTCGACGGCTGGACTATCGCCTGCATGGTCGGCCTCTTCTCCTCGCCGGTGGCCTGGAGTCTGGCCGTCCGGAACATCGGTCGCGATTTTGGACATGAGCTGGTCCGGTGGCGACGCCCACTCCTGGCGACCGGGCTGCTGGGCGCGGTCGGCACCACGTCATTCCTGACCGCGGTGACCCTGACTGCCACATCCAACGTGGTGGCCATTATCGCCTCGGGGCCCATTTTCGCTGCCGTCCTGGCCCGGATAGCCCTCCATGAGCGCACCTCGATGCGAACCTGGCGGGCAATTGGCCTGACCCTGATCGGCATCGTGGTGATCGTCGGAGGGTCGATGGCAAGCGGGGGCATCGCCGGCGACCTGATAGCCCTGCTAGCCATCATGGTCTTCGCCGTCAACCTCGTGCTCTGGCGTAAGTATCCCAACCTGCCCCGTACCCTGGTGGTCGCCGTCACCGCCACCTGTACCTTCCTGCTCACCGCCGTCCCGGCTGATACGAACCTTCTGGACCGTCGGGCTCTGCTAGCCACGCTGGCCATGGGCGGGCTCTTCGGACCGATCGCCCGGCTGTGCATGTCGACGGCCACCCGCCACGCCCCACCTGCCGAGGTCAGCCTCTTCACACCCGTGGAGACGGTCGCCGCTTCGCTGTGGGTTTGGCTGTGGTTCGACGAAGTACCGGCTACCCCGACGTTCATCGGCGGCGTCATCGTGGTGGCATCTGTGTTCTACGGACTGACCGGTCCGGCCCGCGAGGTCGACCCTGAACCCCCGAGGCAAGCATGACCCCACCCCACAACGCGTCAGATCCGGTGCTCAACCAGTTGGCAGCACTGGATATCGAACACGAGGTGATGGCGTGCGATCCCGCCCTGGCCGACACGGCCGACTTCTGTGCCGCCTACAACATCGACCCCGCAGATTCAGCCAACGCCATCCTGGTGGCCGGCAAGGCCCGCGAAGGCGAGGAAAGGCCCTTCGCCCTCTGCCTGGTGCTGGCCACACACCGCCTCGACGTCAACGGCACCGTCCGCCGGCGGCTGGGCTCCCGTAAGGCCTCGTTCGCCGGAGCCGACGAGACGGCGACCCTGACTGGCATGCAGATCGGTGGCGTCACGCCGTTCGGGCTGCCCGACGGCTGCACCGTTCCTATCTGGATCGATGCCGATGTGATGGCCCGGAACCGGGTAGTGGTCGGTGGCGGCTCGCGCGACCGCAAGCTGCTGCTTCCTCCGGTCGGGCTGCTGGCCCTTCCGGGAGCCGAGGCGGTCAACGACCTGGCACGCCTCGTCCCTCCGCAGCCCTAGCCCGAGGTCTGATCACCGGTAGTCCGGATTAGCCCGACCGACCGGGTCGGAACGCAGTCTTAGGAACGCGTCAGGTGTCGGGCCAGTGCGTCACGGGCGCTGCCCGGAGGCGCCTCGTCGACCAGGTGGCGCACGGTGTCGCCCCGCCCGAGTGCTGCCAGCAGGTCGGCGGCCATGATGTCCACGATGCACAGACTGTCCAGCCGGGTGCCTTCGGTGAGCGGGTCCGCGATCAGACCGTCGATCGCCGGGCCGGCCGCCAACTCGGCCCGAACCAACTTGATCGCCGCGGCCTCTAACTCGTCGAGCGCGTCGAGGGCCCGCATGACCTGGGTCGCCTGACCTCTTGGGAGGAGGCCTTCAGATTCCAAATCATCGGTCGACACCCGTTGAGTGTGGATCGAACACACGCGCGATCGGTGGATGCCCGCTGATCTGCCCGGCGACCGGTACCGTCCGCCTTGTGGAACTTGCCGAAGTGCAGACGCTGGTGGAAGATCTTTACGGCGAGGTCGACCGGGCTCGGGGAATCCCGGCCTCCGTGGCCTGGCTCTGCGAGGAACTCGGCGAGCTGGCTCAGGCCACCCGTAAGGGCACGACCGAGCAGCAGCTCCACGAGTTGGGCGACGTGATGGCTTGGTTGGCCAGCTTGGCCAACCAATTGGGCTTGTCGCTGGACGAGGCGATGGCCCGCTATGTGACGGACCCTCCATAGACCGGCCCCGGCAATAGGCCGGAATCGGGTTCAGGCTCGTCGGCGGTGGAGTTCCTCGGCGATTTGGATGGTGTTCAACGCCGCACCCTTGCGAAGGTTGTCACTGGATAGGAAGAGTGCCAGACCATTGGTGCGGGTTTCGTCGGCCCGGATGCGACCCACGATGGTGGGATCCACTCCGGCCGCATCCAACGGTGTGGGCACGGCGGACAAGACGACGCCCGGAGCCCCAGTCAGCAGCTCGGTGGCCCGCTCCGGTGAAATGGGGCGATCGAACTCAGCGTGCACGGTCAACGAGTGCCCGGTGAAGACCGGCACCCGCACGCATGTCCCCGACACCGCGAGGTCCGGGATGCCCAGGATCTTTCGGCTCTCATTACGGAGCTTCTGCTCCTCGTCGGTCTCACCTCGTCCGTCTTCCACGAACGACCCGGCGTGGGCCAATACGTTGAACGCAATGGTCGAGGGGAATGACGACGGCTCGGGGAACGCCACCGCCCGACCGTCATGGGCCAAACCCGACGCGCCGTCGATCACCGCGCTGACCTGGGAGGCCAGTTCAGCGACACCGGCGAGACCGGCACCGGAGACCGCCTGGTAGGTGGCGATGGTCAGGGACCGCAGGCCCGCCTCGGCATGCAGCGGGGCCAACACCGGCATGGCGGCCATGGTCGTGCAGTTCGGGTTGGCGACAATCCCCTTGGGGATGTCGTCGAGTTCGTGGGCGTTGACCTCGGGAACCACGAGGGGCACGTCGGGGTCCATTCGCCAACCCGACGAGTTGTCGATCACCGTGGCGCCTGCCGCGGCCATCTGCGGCGAAAACTCCATCGACGCCGTCTTCCCGGCGCTCACCAGGGCTACGTCGATGCCCGACCAGTCGGCGGTCGCCGTGTCCTCTACAACGATCTCGCGATCGCTCCAGGCAATTGTGGAACCCGCCGATCGGGCTGAGGCGAAGAACCGGAGGGTTCCGACCGGAAAGGCGCGTTCGGCGAGCAGGGTGCGCATGACGCCCCCGACCTGACCGGTGGCGCCGACAATGGCGATGTCCATGGAAATAAGGCTATCCACCGTCCGTCTCGTGCCTGCCCGAGATTCGCAGGCCGAGGCCAGACGGATCCTCGTCTATTTGGAAACGGGTGCGAAAAGGTCTGGCATCGACTCCATGATCGGAAAGCCGCGGCCACAGGCCTGATCGACGAAGGCCCCCAGACGTTGGGCCGACAGATCCAGGTCCCCGGCTTCGACCATCTGGGAGTCGAGCACGTAGGTGAAGACCAGGGCCTGAAGGCGCGGCATGGTAACCGTCTCGGGGTTCAGGCGGTCCAGTTGGATTCCCAGATCGGCGTAGACCCGGTTCAACAGGCCCACGTCGGCTCGGAGCTCGGCGGGCACCCGGTTGTTGGTCCACGCCAGGAGGTTCCGGGTGGCCAGCAACAGGGCGTGTTGGCTGCGTGGATCCAAGAGGCCGTCGTCGGGCAGCACCCGCTCCACCTCGAGGATCAACTCGCCGGACTCGACGGCCAACTCAGCGCAGAAACCAGCGGCCGCCTCGGGAATCGGTCCGCCAGCCAACGAGGTGGTCGGGGCAACGCTGGTCGACGGCGCCATCGACGTCGAGGCAGGCACGGTGGTGCTCGGAGTCACCGTCATCGGGGGGGCCTCAGTGGTCGCGGGCGCCGACGTGGTAGCCGGGGTCTCTCCGATAGTCGTAGGGGGTGGGGCTGTCAGTGTCGACCCCCCACCACACGCCGATACCACCAGACTGGTTAGCGCGATCAAGACCGGCACCACAGTTCGTAAGACGGATCTGATCACCGCCGCGCCACCTTCCGACATCAGCCCCACATGCCGGTCAGGAACTCGAACAACATCGACGAGGAATCACCACAGGTAGCGATCGTCCAGTCACGAAGGCGTGCGGCTGCCGGGTCCACCTCGTCCATGTCTGCCTCAAGGTCCGCCGCGACACGGGCCATCATCCCCAGGAAGGCCGCCATCCGTGCCTCGTTCGCTGCGGAATCGGCCGCTAGGTCGTCCTCGGAAGCTTCAGCCAGGTCCCCGAGAGCCTCAGCCATGAGGGTCCCGATCCGGCCGGTGGTCTCCCGTACCAGTTTGGCGTCATCCCGCAGATCCGGAGGGACCTCGTCGACCAGCCAGGCAAAGACCTCGTCGGTCACCCGGAAGACGCCCACCAGTGCGAACGGATCCGGCTCGGCCCCCGGCTCTGGTTCCATTTCCATGAGGGTGGCCATCATCAGCCCGAGGTGTTCGGCCAGACCGGCACAAACCGCCGGGGCATCGGTCGATATGTCCAACATGGCCTCGGCCGAGCATCGAATCATGTTGGCCATCACCGGGGTGTCCAACAAAAGGTCCATGGCCTCGTCGTCGTCGAGGTTCACCACACCGGTCTCGAACCGCTCCTCCAGGTAGGGAACGAGGTCATCGGCCGTAACCCCCTTGAGCATGCACGCGGGTTCGATGGGCGGTGCATCGGGATCGGCGGCGAGCGACTGGCCGATGCCCAGGCCCACCACGGCGACCACTAGGTCACAGTCCCGAAGGGCGGCCACCGCTAGGGACGCTTGGTCGGGACGGGGACCATTTCGGGTTAGGGCCACTACCTCAGCCGGATCCACCTCGACCAGCAGACGGTCAGCCACGCACCCCAAGTCGGCCTCGGTGAGACCCTCGAGAATCGGTGCGGCAGCCGACACATCGGACACAAACCCGCTACGGGCGTCGTCCGATGAAACCGTGGTGGTCGACACCGACAGCATCGTGGTCGAGACCGCCTCGGTGGTCCCGGGGTCGGCATCGGCCGCGACCGTACCGCCGTGAGTGGCTCCCGAACCACAGGCCGAGATCACGAACAGCGCGCTAAACAGGAGACCGACTAGCGCCGATCGTGGATTGGTCCTCATGGGAACGCCCTCAAGATCGTGTGTGCACCAGGGAAGGTGATCGCCCATTAGGTGAAGGGAGGGATCGGAGAGACGGGACTTAGGCCTCAGCCAAGCCGAAGGCATCGTGGAGGGTCCTCACCGCATCCTCCACCCGCTCGCCATCGACCACACAGCTCACGCGGATGGCCGACGTCGAGATCATCTGAATGTTGACTTCGGCGGCTGCCAACGTCTCAAACATGGTGGCGGCCACGCCGGGGTTGGACCGCATACCGGCACCGACCACGCTTACTCGGGCGATCGAGTCATCCGACGTCACGCCGCCGGCCCCAACCTCGGTGGCCAGACGCTTCGTATGTTCCATGGCCCGTGCCAGATCGGCGTGGGGCACGGTGAACGAGATGTCGGTCACGCCCTGAGCGGACACGTTCTGCACAATCATGTCCACGTTCACCTCGAGGTCGGCCAGCGCACGGAACACCGTGGCTGCCACCCCGGGCTGATCGGGCACGCCGGCCAACGTCATCTTGGCCTCAGACGTGTCGTGGGTGACCGCCGAGACGATGGCCTGTTCCATTTCGGGTACCTCCTCGTCGACCCACGTCCCCTCCTGCCAGGTGAAGGCGGAACGGACGTGGAGGCGCACCCCGTGGGTGCGCGCGTATTCAACCGACCGCATGGCCGGCTTGGGACAACCTGTCGCCGTCATCTCCAACAACTCGTCAAAGGAGATGGCGGACATGCGTCGAGCCGTGGGCACGACCCGGGGATCGGTGGTGAACACCCCGGTCACGTCGGTGTAGAGCTCACAGGCATCAGCGCCTAGGGCGTGGGCGATGGCCACTGCCGTTGTGTCGGATCCGCCACGCCCCAGAAAGGTCACGTCATTGTCGGTCGACACGCCCTGCGACCCACCGAGCACCGGCACCCGGCCGGCATCCAGCGACGCACGGACACGATCGGGCCGGACATCGACGATCTTGGCGTTCTGATGGTTGGTGTCGGTCAGGAAGCCAGCCTGGCTGCCGGTGAACGACTCGGAGTCCACCCCGATGTGGTGCAGGGCCATGCATACGAGCGCCATGGCCTTGCGTTCACCGGCCGTGATGAGCATGTCCATCTCACGGCCCGGGTGGGTAACCGACACCTCGCCGGCCAGCCGCAGCAACTCGTCGGTCTCCTTGCCCATAGCCGAGACCACGAGGACCACCTGGTCGCCACGCCGCACGGTTCGGGCAACGTGATCGGCTACCTCGCGCATGCGATCCGCATCCGCGACCGAGGTGCCTCCGAACTTCTGGACGATGAGTGCCACGGGGCTCCACGCTACCGGCGCCCCATGCGCCGTCTGTTGCAGGTTCCTGGTGGGCACCGGTCCGATCGATCCGCTCCCGGTCTTCGTCGGTAGGGTGCCGATCCATGGTCCAGAAGTCCCGACGTCCCAGCTCTCGAGGTTCTGGGCAACAGCGCTCGACCACCGTCCGGGTGGTGGCCGGCGTGCTGGCCCTGATGATGGTGGGCAGCCTGGCCTTCGTCGTCGTGGGCACCGCCGGGTCAGGGGGCGATGACCCAGTGGCCCTGCCGGTTCCTGACGACTGCCCGGCAGACGACAAGTCCGACGCCCCGCGACTGGCGTTCACCAGTCGCCCCTCCTGGTGTCTGTCCCCCGGTGTCTCCTACACCGCGGTCTTCGACACCACCGAGGGTGAAATCCGGGTCGCCCTTGACAAGGCCCGCACCCCGGAGACGGTTAACAACTTCGTGGTCCTGACACGGTTCGGCTACTACGACGCCACGATGCTGTTCCGGTTCGACCCGTCGATCGACATCATCCAGGGCGGCGCACCGACCACCAATGACTGGTCCGACAGGGGCCCCGGCTACACCATCCCCGATGAAGGCGGCGCATACTACGCCACCACTTCGGGCCAACTCTTAGGCCCGTTCACCTATCAGGCCGGCGATCTGGTGATGGCCCGCTCGGCCGGCCCAGACAGCTCGGGCGCCCAGTTCTTCTTCGCCACCGGATCCCGGACTTCGCTGCTGGACGCCCAGGGCACCTACATCGTCTTCGGCCACGCCGATGAGGCCGGCACGGCAGTGCTACAAGCGATGATGGGCCTCTACGAGGTGGACGAGACCTCGCAGTACGGCGGTGGCCCGAGTCGGGACGTGGTCGTCCGCTCGGTCACCATCGAAGCCGACTGACCGGTCTGACCCCACCCGACACTACGAGGCCGGATCGTGCCGATGCCCGGGACGCGTCCGCCCGTCGAGCCGCCTGCCAGTACCTGGACGTTCCCCCGGGCCGATACGGCTGATGAGAACGGGGTGGTCGGCGTAGGTGCCGACGTAGACCCCGGCACTCTGCTGACGGCCTACCGGTCGGGCCTGTTTCCCATGCCCGTGGAACCGGATGGCCCCATGGCCTGGTGGTCGCCCGATCCCCGGGGCGTGCTCGAGATCAACGACCTGCGGGTGTCCCGATCGCTGAGGCGTTCGCTAGGCCGCTACGAGGTGCGTGTCGACACGGCGTTTGCCGACGTGGTGGTGGCGTGCGCTGATCCGACACGCGACCGGGGCTGGATCGATGAACGCATCGCTGGGGCCTACACCGAGCTCCACCGTCTGGGCTGGGCTCACTCGGTCGAGGCCTGGGACGACTGCGGCCTGGCCGGTGGGCTCTACGGGGTGGCGGTCGGCGGCCTATTTGCCGGCGAGTCGATGTTCCACCGACGCACCGACGCCTCCAAGGTCGCCCTACACCACCTCGTCGATCTCATGGGAACCGAAACCCATCGCCTGATCGACGTGCAGTGGTGCACGCCGCACTTGGCACGAATGGGGGCCAGCGAGATGGACAGGGATCGCTACCTGGAGCGGCTCGCCGACCTGGTCACCGTGCCCG
The DNA here is from genome assembly GCA_030747595.1 of Acidimicrobiales bacterium. Classification (NCBI taxonomy): domain Bacteria; kingdom Bacillati; phylum Actinomycetota; class Acidimicrobiia; order Acidimicrobiales; species Acidimicrobiales bacterium. The sequence goes on from JASLKK010000014.1 coordinate 13,115, forward strand.
GCCCTTGCTGGCCGGGTGAACCGATCTAGGAGCCCAGCCCGGTACGGGACCGGCGAATCGGCAAGTCGCCAGCTCGCCACCACCGACCCGAGAAGCGCCAGACCCCAGGATCGGGCGGCGTTCGCGCATCGACACCCGACTTCGGCCACAGCGCCTCGACGGCCGCCAGGATGGCCGCCAACTCCTGAGGGGTCGCACCCTCCGCGGTAACCCGGATGCCTGACTGCGCGGACTGCTCAGATTCCATGACCTATTCCTCGATCGCCGCCCGCTAGAGGGGCACGTTTCCGTGCTTGCGGCGAGGAGACTCCTCCTGTTTGGTCACCAACATCCGGAGTCCGGCCACCAGCTTGACCCGAGTGTCGGCCGGGTCGATCACGTCGTCTACGTAACCCCGTTCCGCGGCCACGTATGGATTGGCGAACTTCTCCGTGTACTCGTCAATGAGCTCAGCCCGGCGGGTGTCGGGGTCGGCGGCATCCTGGAGTTCCCGGCGGTGGACGATCTCCACGGCTCCCTGCGGGCCCATGACAGCCAGCTCGGCACTCGGCCAGGCCAGCGACAGGTCCGAACCCACTGACTTGGAGTCCATGACCACGTAGGCGCCGCCGTAGGCCTTGCGGGTGATGACCTGGATGCGGGGCACGGTGGCCTCGCAGTAGGCGTAGAGCAACTTGGCCCCGTGGCGAATGATTCCTCCGTACTCCTGATCGACCCCGGGGAGGAAGCCGGGTACGTCTACGAAGGTGATGATCGGCACGTTGAACGCGTCACACGTGCGAACGAATCGGGCCGCCTTCTCTGAGGCCTCGATATCGAGCACCCCGGCGAAATGCATGGGCTGGTTTCCCACCACGCCGACGCTGCGACCGTCGAGTCGCCCGAAGCCGCACACGATGTTGCCGGCCCAGGCCGAGTGGTACTCGAGGAAGTAGCCGTCGTCGAGCACCGTCTCAATAACGGTCCGCATGTCGTAGGGGACGTTGGCGCTGTCCGGCATGAGGTCGTTCAGCTCGGGACACAGGCGGTCACCGGGGTCATCAGTCTCGACGAGCGGGGCCTCCTCGAGGTTATTGGACGGCAGTTGGGCCAGTAGGGCCTTGACCTCGTCGAGCACTTCATGTTCGTCTTCACACACGAAGGTGGCCACGCCGGACTTCGTCGAGTGACTGCCGGCACCCCCAAGTTCCTCGAGGGTGACCTCCTCGCCGGTGACCGTCTTGACCACGTCGGGACCGGTGATGAACATGTGGGACTTCTCACGGACCATGAAGATGAAGTCAGTCATGGCCGGGCTATACACGGCTCCTCCGGCGCACGGGCCGAGGACCACGCTGATCTGCGGGATGACCCCCGAGGCCTGGACGTTTCGCCAGAAGATCCCGCCGTAACCGTCGAGGCTTACCACGCCCTCCTGGATACGGGCCCCAGCCCCGTCGTTGAGGCCGACGAACGGCGCGCCGACGCTGAGTGCCAGGTCCATGACCTTGTGGATCTTCTCGGCGAACACCTCGCCGAGCGCCCCGCCGAACACCGTAAAATCCTGGGAGAACAGGAAGACTTTGCGGCCGTCGATGGTGCCCCACCCGGTAATCACCCCGTCGGTGTAGGGCCGCTCCTCGATGCCGCTCTCATGCGCCCGATGGCGGGCCAGCATGTCGAGCTCGTGGAAGGACCCCGGGTCAAGCAGGTACTCGATCCGCTCGCGGGCCAACATCTTGCCCTTGTCGTGCTGGCGCTGAACGGCCCGCTCGGGGCCGGCGTGGATCGCCGACTCGCGGCGTTCGTTCAAACCGTCGAGACGTTCGGACATCGTGTGATCGGCCATGGTCGCCACAGGGTACAGAACGCGGTCGTCCTGTCCGAAAGCAGACCGGTACGGTCCGGTCATGGCCCTCGACAATGACGCCACGACGACAACCGGTAGGCCCCCATCTGGGAGGCGAGCTCTCGGCGTTTTCTGCGGTTCCCGTTCCGGCACCGACGACTCGGCGACCGACCTCGCCCGAGAGCTGGGTGGGGCCATGGCCGCAACCGGAATCGACCTCGTCTACGGGGGTTCGCGGATTGGGGTGATGGGTGCGTTGGCCGAGGCCGTGTTGGATGCCGGTGGCCGGATCATCGGTGTGATCCCGTCGGGCCTGTTCGGCGATGAGATGCCACATTGTCGCCTCACCGAGCGCATCGAGGTGGCGGACATGCATGAGCGAAAGCGCATCATGTACGCCCGATCCGACGCTTTCTGCTGCCTGCCCGGCGGGTACGGCACCCTCGAGGAGTTGTTCGAAGCAGCCACCTGGACCCAGCTGGGCCTCCACGATCGGCACAAGCCGGTTGCCCTGTTAGACGGAGGCGCACCCGGATCACCCGGCTACTGGTCCCTCCTCGAGGCGTTCCTGGACGCCATGGTGGATGCGGGTTACGCAAAGCCTGAGAACCGCGGCATCGTCAAGCGGGTGGAAACGGTGGCCGAGGTTCTCTCGCTGCTGGACTGAGACGGGTGCTGGCCGGGCTCGACTAAACCAGTTGCTACTGGTCAGGTGCGTTCGGCGGCCAGCCGACGGGCCCGTTCGGCAACACGGGGGGCGTCGATGTGGGCGCACACCGCCTCAAGGTGGTCGGCTGGGCCGGTCCACCGGAGGTCCTCCACGTCGTCCATGACCGGGGCATCGAGGTCCAGGGTGGCCAGATGCCGGTAGAGCTCGGCGTCGTCGCGCCGCTCGACCAACGTGGCAGCCAGCTTGGCGGCGCTCCGCACCGTGACATCCCAGTCCTCGGCGTCAGCCGGGATCGATTCGAGGTGGCCGTACCGGGCCAGCACGACCGAAGAGGACTTGGCACCCCAGCCAGGAAGACCGGGGATGCCGTCAGCGGTATCGCCGACCAGGGCCAGCCAGTCGGGTATCGAGGTCGGTTCGACGCCGAACTTTTCGACGACGCCCGCCTGGTCGTAGAGGACCTCCCGTCGACGGTCCAGTTGGGCAATGCCCGCCGCATCGTCAACCACCTGGGCGAGGTCCTTGTCCGGCGTGCAGATGTGCACGGCACTGACCCGAGGGTCGGCGCCGGCCCGTACCGCCGCGGCACCCATCGCGTCGTCGGCCTCGTGAGCCACCATGGCGAAGACAGTGAAGCCCGCCGCCTCCAGCACAGCCTCCAATAGCGGGAACTGAGCAAACAGCTCGGGAGGCGTTCCCTCGCCCGTCTTGTAGCCGTCGAACAGGTCGTTGCGGAACGACTCGACCACCCGGTCGGTCGCCACTCCCACGTGAGTAGCGCCGTCAGCCAGCAGACCAAGCATCGATCCCAGCACCCCCCGGGTGGCCGCTACCTCGACGCCCTCGGTCGTTATGTGGGACGGCACGGCGAAGTGGTACCGGAAGAGCTCGTAGGTGCCGTCTACGAGATGGACGACCGGGATGCGGCCGGGATCGTTCACCGTCACCCCCCTACTCCTGAATCCCTTCCTGGACCAGTTCGATCAGGGTGCCGAACGATCCCTTGGGATGGACGAAGGCCACTGTCGTTCCTCGGGACCCCGGTCGGGGTTCAGGATCGATTGCGCGGCCGCCGGCGGCCACGATGGCAGCCAACGCCTCAGCGCAGTCGTCCACCCGGTAGCCGACATGGTGGATGCCCTCACCCCGCTTGGCCAAGAATGTGGTGATGGCCGAACCGGGTCGGGTCCCAGTGGTTAGTTGGAGATAGGACTCGCCGATCTTGAGGAGCGCTTCCTCGACACCATCAATCTCGACCACCTCCCGGTGGTGGACCTCGGCGCCGAAGGCCCGCTGGTGGTAGTCGATGGCCGCCTCAAGGTCATGAACGGCAATGGCCACATGGTCGATCTGGGTTAGCAGCACGAGGTGCCTCCTGTCTGGTTCGGTTTCCGGTTCGTCCTCAGGTGCCGAGGGTCGAAACAGCAACCCCGACCGTGGTAATCCACAGCGCTGTACTCCGTCCTGTGGACAGGACTGTGGATAACTTCCCCCTCCCAGCGGCCGGGCCTCGGACCCTCCGATCGGCCTCAATCTGGCTGTTTTGTGACGATCTGCGGGGCATTTTGGCCTGACTTGTCACAATCTTGTCAATGTTGTAACGTAACTGCAATAGTTGGGAACCACCCCTCCACCCAACTCGGAGACGGCCCCTCGGCGTGGCAAAGGCCCCCGGGGGGGCGTTTCCGTGTCGAAGGTCGTATGCCGGCCCCGTCATCCACCAGGTGTCCACAGGGCATCCAATCGGGGATCTGATACGGCGTCGACTGGTCCAGATAGCTGGGTTCACGACACAACACCGGCTCAAACCCCGTCCAGCCGACGACGACCCTCAAGCGCCCGGCCCAACGTGAGTTCGTCGGCGTACTCCAGATCGCCCCCCACTGGCAGCCCACTGGCGATCTTGGTGACCACCAAGCCCAATGGCCCCACGAGACGGGCCAGGTACATCGCGGTGGCCTCCCCTTCGATGTTCGGGTTAGTGGCCAGGATCACCTCAGCTACGCCCTCCGAGTCCAGCCTGGCCAGCAGTTCCCGGATCCGAAGCTGGTCGGGGCCGATCCCCTCGATGGGGCTGATGGCTCCGCCGAGTACGTGGTAACGACCACCGAACTCGCCCGTTCGTTCCACGGCAACGATGTCCCGAGGCTCCTCGACCACGCACAAGATCGATCCGTCGCGGCGATCGTCCGCGCACACCGGGCAGAGTTCAGCCTCAGCGATGTTGAAGCACCGATCACAAAATCGCACCCGATCCTTCATCTCGTCGATGGCCACCGTGAGTCGGGTGGTGTCCTCGACCGAGAGCTTCATCAGGTGGAAGGCCAGACGTTGAGCCGACTTGGGTCCGACGCCGGGCAGACGTCCCAACTCGTCGATCACCGCCTGGACGGCATCTGCGTACACCTCGACGACCCCGGTCCGGTCAGTCCGGCTCGACCAGGGCAGCCCCCGGGAACGCCTCGGTGAGTCGTTCCACGGCCGAACCCTCAGCCGCGTCCGCATCCACAAGGGCGGACAGGTCGACCTCATCATCAGCCTGGGGGGTCCGGGCTTCAGGAGTCGCCGTCTTTCCACCGGTCGGCATCCCATCAGAAGAGCCGTCATCGACCACCAGCCGGACGGAAAGCGTCGTCTGGAACCGGTCCGCCAAAACAGCCTCCAACTCGCCACGGAGGTCCTCGCAGCGCTTCCGATGTGGCTCGTTGGGTAGCCCCATCACCGCGGTGCCGTCCTCAACCGCGATGAACCGGCCAGCGGAGAAGCGTGCCCGACCCTTACGGCTCATCTGCTCAAGGAGGTCGCCAGCCCATGCCCCAGCAAGTTCCTCGAGGGGTGGAACAGACCCGCCGCCCACGGAGGCCACGGCGGGAGCCGCGACAGGGGCAGGTTCATCGGTGGGCGGAGGAGGGGGCGACGCGCTCGGCCGCGCCTCAGCGAGCCGAGCCCGTCCCTCAGCAGCCGGACCCGACACCGATCGCGATGCCGGCAGAGGCGGTAGAGACGGAGTTGCCGGTGGTTCTGGCGGTGCAGGTCGTCCTGGGGGTGCTGGGGGTGGAGGCGACGCAGAACCTGACGTCGGCGCTGAGGTCTCCGGCGGCAACCCACCTGTCGACTTCAGCGCCGACTCCAGGGTCGACTCGAGCCGTTCAATCCGACGAGTGAGAGCGGCGATGGTCGCGGAAGCATCGTCTGCTCCCTGGGCCGTGGTGGGAACCGCGCCCGCGCCAGTGGCCGCGCCGGCAGTCAGACGGACAAGGGCCACCTCCAAGTCAACCCGGGGGTCCGGCGAACGGCGCATGGCCACTAGCGCCGAGCCGAGGGCTTCGAGCGAACGGGTAATGACCACCGGGGTGACCTGCTCGGCGAACGCCTCGGCGCGAACACGGTCGGCCTCGGCCAACTGCGTGGCCGGCACCCCCATCGAGACCAGGAAGGCCTCCCGGAGGGCCGCCAGCAGCGCCTCACCGGTGACCCGGGGCTCTCGCCCCCGTGCAATACCTGCGGCGAGTGCCCCGAGGGCCGCACCAGCGTCACCGGCAGCCAGCGCAGCCAGCAGGGCATCGGTGGTGCTGTCGTCGTCGGTGACCCCGCCCGCCACCACGCGGTCCAGTGCCGACAAGGTGTCTCGCGCCGAGCCTCGCCCGGAACGCACGGCATGGGAGATACCCGCTTCGTCCACGTCGAGGCCGGCGTCGGCCACCACGTCACGGGCCAGTGCCTCGAGCTGTTCGGCCGGGAGGAGGTTCAACTCGAGGTGCTGGGAACGACTGCGGATGGTCTCGACCACCTTGTGGGGTTCGGTGGTAGCCAGTACGAACACCACGTGGTCGGGCGGTTCCTCCAGGGTCTTGAGGAGTGCGTTCTCGGCACCCGAGGTGAGCATGTGTACCTCGTCCAGCAGGTACACCTTGGTGCGTCCCGGAGTTCCCAAAGCCACCTTGGCCAGCAGTTCGCGCATGTCATCGACCTTGTTGTTGGACGCAGCGTCCAACTCGTGGAGGTCGAACGACGTCCCGGCGTTCACAGCCTCACAAGAGGCACACGCACAACACGGCTCACCAGCCTCGGGCTGGGTGCAGTTCAGTGCCTTGGCCAGGATCCGGGCAGCTGTTGTCTTCCCAGTGCCTCGGGGCCCGCTCAGCAGATAGGCATGTAGCACCCGCTCCCCGGCCACCGCATTTCGCAGGGCGGCCACCACGTGTTCCTGGCCCCGCATCTCAGCGAACCGCTGCGGTCGATACCGGCGGTAGAGGGAGGTGTAGGCCACGCGCCGACCCTACAACCGGGCGGTGACGGGACACTCTGGAAGGCCGCGCTAGCTCCACACCAGGGTCAGACAGGAGGGGATTCGGCGGAGGGAGTGGGATTCGAACCCACGGTGACGGTGAAGCCACACACGCGTTCCAGGCGTGCCGAATCGTCCGCTCTCGCATCCCTCCGGGAACCGGCCGGGGCCGGGATCCGGGCGCTAAGGGTATCGTTGCCGGACACCCGTTCTGGAGTGTGGCGGTCGGGTCCTGTGCGATCGGAGCCTGTGAATCGAGTCAGGGCCGGAAGGCAGCAGCTCTCAGCGGAACCTCTGAGGTGCCGCAGGTCACCTGGCCGCCACGCTCGAGAACGGGTGTTGCCCATTTCCACAACCCGGCATTGACCACCGGTCGTCTGCCGCTAATCGTCGACCCCTATCGTCACCACATGACCTCCACCAAGTTCGAATCCGCTGACCAGCTGCACGAGTGGATGGGCCTCGCCCTGGCCGAAGCCGAGGCGGCAGGGACCGAGGGCGAGGTGCCGATCGGTGCTGTGGTGGTGATCGACGGCGAGGTGGTGTCCCGACGACACAACAAACGTGAGGCCACAGGTGATCCGACGGCCCACGCCGAGGTCCTGGCGTTGCGGGACGCAGCGGCCCACGCCGGGACATGGCGCCTTTCCGAAGCCACTCTGGTAGTCACGATGGAACCCTGCCCGATGTGTGCCGGCGCGGCGTGGGCGGCCCGAGTCGGCCACGTGGTCTGGGGCGCAGCCAACGATGACGCCGGTGCTATGGGCAGCCTCTACAACCTCGCCGCCGACCCCCGACTGAACCACGAGCATCTGGTCACCGCCGGGGTACGGGCCGATGAGTGTTCGGCCCTGCTGGTGGACTTCTTCACCGAACGACGCTGAACCCGCCGGTTGGCCGGCCTCCAGCGCATCAGTAGCCTCGCCGGTGGAAGGTTGCCAGAGCGGACGAATGGGGCGGCCTCGAAAGCCGTTGTGGCCTCCGGGTCACCGTGGGTTCAAATCCCACACCTTCCGCCACCTGCACGATGCCCGGGTCTCACGGCCCGGGCATCGGCTCTTTTCCCGTTCACTTTCCCGTTCACGCCGCCGGGACCGATGCCGGACCGGGTCAGCGGACGTTGGTGGGATCGGAAAGGGCAATCCAGATCGCTTCTTCATGGGACCACTCGGCCAAACTGAGCGTGTCGCGGGCATCAGCCTTTCCAGGACCAATCGAGTTGTAGGGCTGAGCGGTGACCGAAAATGTCCCGAGAGATTCGGCCGCTTCCCTAAATGAGTCATTGGTGAGGTCCGGACCTGCTGCCGTTGCGATGTAGCGGAACAGTTCGAAGGACTTGCAGACGTTCATGGATCCGGCCCAGTAGTTCGTCTGGCCTGGCTCAAGGAGGTTAGGGGAGAGAACCTCCAAGCCGAGAGCAGGTTCGATGATCGACATGCACTCGGCAGTGTCCGGATCCTCTGATGATTCGAACGCCCTGTTGGTCAGCAACTGGCCGGCGCTCTCGATACCTTCCGGCGGACTATCCATCCAGCTATTGGTTGAGTCACCGTTCAAGATGAGCACGGTGAACTCGTCACCCAGCCGGAACAGGTATTCCATCGCATAGTTGGCTTCTCCAACAAACATGATCGTGGATACAGCCTCTGAGCGAGCTCGCTCAAGCAGAACCTCGAGAAAGGCAATAGTGGCCGTCTCGTCGCCGGTATTCGTGTTTGCAACACTGATCGGCACCTGCATGTCCACTTCGATCAGTGCTGCCTTGGTGTCGGCCATGATCGCTTCGTACTCGGCATTGGCGCCGAAGATCATGATCGGTCCTAGACCGTCGAGGCGCCCGGTCTCACGAAGAAGGTTGACGAATGCCCTACCCCTCCTTCCAAGACTCATGTCGTAGGAGATCCATGGTGCAGTTGATTCCGCAAGTTGTTCGGGTGTTGGCTTACCCCCGATCAGGATCGTGTCGTAGGTCCCAGGAAAACAAAGGTTCGTGCTCTCGGCGCCAGGTCCAGCAAAGCCATTGAGGACAACGAACACCCTGTGGTCCTCGGCTAACTCGACGCACGTCGTCTCGGCCGAAACCGGACCCACCGGTAGGAAATGGCTGTGGACTAGTTCGATCATGCGACCGTGAATGCCACCGGTGGAATTGATGTGGGCTACATAGGCGTCCACCATGTCGTCATAGTTGGCATACGGCAGCGGGATCCCGTAGGTCTCCGTGAACTTCTCGAAGTCGATCGAGGCAAACCCGACCTTGATGGTCTCGGCGGTCACACCCCGGAACGAATCGGTGAGGACGATCGGCGCCTCAGTAGTCGTCGTGGTCGTTCCCGCCGGGGCCTCAGTGGTGGTCGTTGCGTCTAGCGGCTCATCCGGTGGATCTGTGGTTGCCGGAACGGCCGTCGTAGTCGACGCAATCGTCGTCGTTGCGTCTAGCGGCTCATCCGGTGGATCTGTGGTCGCCGGAACGGCCGTCGTAGTCGACGCAATCGTCGTCGTTGCTCCAGCAGTGGTTGGTGCCGGTTCCGCCCCGTCAGTGCCGCCTCCACCGCAGGCCCCCGCCATCAAGGCCAATGCCACCAACACGGCGAGCGTCCAACGGTGCGGATTTCCTTTGGCCATGGTCCCCCCAGACTTGGTCCTCGTCTGCCGACGACCCACTGGGACGCCATCCATTGTCAAACCGTAGGCGCTTGGGAGTGGTGCTGCCATCCCAAGGACCCGCTCAGTGAACTCTCCCCGGGAGGTAGTTAGGAGAAAGGCGGGCGCGGGTGGTCTTCCTGGGGCTGAGTCCTTCCGTCGACTCGAACAGGGATCGAGCCGCCATACGCTCGGCCGTCAGGTCGTCCCATGGTTCATCATCGACACCGACCCGTCCAGCTGACTCACGCAACGCTTTCCAATCGGTCAAGGAGCACACCCACTAGATGGTCGACAGTGGTCGACGGTTCCGGCGACAAGGTCAGTCGGCCGTCGCGCACTAGTGCGGCGTACCCGGTCGTGATGGCTAGTTGCAGACGGACCCAGTGGACTCGATTCTCGGTATCAAGGCCTAGCGAGGTCAGCACGGTCTGAAGTGGTCCGCCAGCCCGTTCGATTGACGCCACCAGTTCCGGATCGTTGCCTGGTGGGTGGACCGTGGCCTCGGACCGGCCCGGGTGCGCCAACGCGTGGTCCAACTGCGTTCGGACAATGGCCTCGACCGCGTCTCGTCCCGAGCGGCCAACTGCCGCTGTCGTGACCAGACCAGCCAACTCGTCGAGGCACAACAGTGCTAGCAGGCGACGCAGTCCAGCGGTCCCGTCTACGTGGGCGTAGAGAGACTGGCTGCGAATGCCCAGTCGATCTGCCACAGCAGAAGGTCGAACCGCTTCGAGACGACCAGCTTCGTCCAGCATCGCCAGTGCGGCCTCGGCCACCTGTTCTGACGTGACTCCCCGGCGCGCCGCCATAGCCGTCGATTCAACCCCCTGTTGCCGACTCTGTCAACATCTGTCAGACTTGAGTCTGATGAATGTAGACAGTCTAAACGACCCAACCTCCGTCCTGCTTCAAGTCGACGACGGTGCCGACCTAGTGAATGCACTAGCTGAACACGGCTGGGGGGACGGCCTCCCCGTGATCGCCCCCACCCCCGAGCGGGTCGATGCCATGCTGGCCGGGAACCCCGGCGACGCTGTCATCGCCGTACTTCCCCCCCGCTTCGGCGAGGCCACCCGACGAACCCTGGCCATCAACGCGGTGATGGCCGGCTGCCTCCCAGCGCACCTCCCCGTCCTGGAAGCCGCCGTCAGGGCACTGTCCCAACCCGAGCTGAACCTACGGGGGGTGAACGCGACGACCCACTGCGTGGCGCCACTGCTGATCGTCCACGGCGAAATAGCCCGCACCGCCGGCTACCACGGCGGCCTCGGAGCCTTCGGTCCCGGCAACCGGGCCAACGCCGCTACCGGTCGAGCCATGCGCTTGGTGCTCCTCCATGTGGCTGGAGCCACGCCCGGGGACGGCGACGCCTCCACTCAGGGCAGCCCAGCCAAATACGGCTACTGCGTGGCAGAAAATGTCGACGCCTCTCCGTGGCCCGCCTACCCGACAACCATCGGCGTGGATACGGCCTCGGCGGTGACCGTGCACTGCGGTGAGGCGCCCCACAACGTGCATGACATGGAATCCGACGACCCGGCACGCATCCTCGACAAGGTGGCCTCGGCCATGGCCACCACAGCCCAGAACAACGCCTGCATCAGCCAGGGCGAGTACCTGGTGGCGCTCTGCCCGGAGCATGCCGCCACATGTGCCGATGCCGGTTGGTCGCGTCGTGACGTGGTGTCCTACCTGTTTCAGAAGGCCCGCCTTCCGGCCGCCGAACTCAAGCGGGCATTCACCCTCCGAGCCTGGGAACCATGGATGGAACGGCTTGGCGACCACGACCCCGCTCCAATGACCGCCCACCCGGACAACATCCGGATCCTCGTGGTTGGTGGACCCGGCAAACACAGTTCGGTGATTCCCAGTTGGGGCATGACCCAAAGCGTGACCCTGCCCATCCTTTCGAAGACCACCTGTCCAGAAGCAGGTCTCGACTCATGTTGATCCACCGGCCTGACGGCGACGTTGCCACGCCCCCAGCCCAGCGGGCTCCTTCGCCGACGGTGCTGGCCGGATGCCGTATTGGCATCCTGGACAACCGCAAGCCCAACGCCGACGTCCTGCTCGAGCAGCTAGCCAAGCGGCTCGCTGAGCGCACCGGAGCCACCGTGGTCCACACGGCAACCAAGAACGCTGCCATTCCCTGTGGGGATCAGGTTCTCGACCTACTAGCTGAGGAGGTCGACGTGATCCTCACCGGCACCGCTGATTGAGGAAGTTGTACGTCGTGGAGTGTCCACGACTCTGTGAAGCTCGAAGCAGCTGGCCGGCCCACCGTCCTGGTGGCGACTGGGGCCCTGCGGGAACTGGCTGACCAGACGGCCTACGACCTGGGCCTGGCTGACCTGCGGGTGGTCTCGGTGGCTCATCCGATCGGGGGCGTCGACCCTGACGAGATCCGGCGGCGGGCCGATGGCGTGGTCGACGAGGTACTGACGCTGCTCACCGTCACCACGGGAGGTAACCCATGACCATCACCATTGACCATGGTGGCCGACGTGCACTGGTCACCGGTGCCGGTGCCGGCATCGGACGAGAGATCGCCCGCTGGCTGGCTCGCGCTGGGGCCGACGTGGCCGTCAACGACCTGGTGCCCGAGCGGGCCGAGGCCGTCGTCGCGGAGATCAACACCGAGGCCGGAACGTCAGACGGTTCGGGTCGAGCAGTGGCTGTGCCCGCCGACTGCCGGGACGATGAGGCCGTGGAATCTCTGGTTACCGCCACCGTCGACCACCTCGGCGGACTGGACCTCGCGGTCAACAACGTCGGAATGCTGCCCCCAGGGCGACGACCACAGCCCTTCGTGGCCAACCGGGCCGACGACTGGCGCGACATCGTCGACCAGAACCTGGTCGTGGCTGCCCTGTGCGCCCGTGCCGAGGCCGAGGCCATGCTGCAGGCCAGCACCAACGGGTCGATCCTGTTCGTGACATCGGGTGAGACCACCCGGCCGGCGCCCTACAACGCGGTCTACGCCGCGGCGAAGGCCGCCATCAACCACTTGGTGACCACCATGGCGGTCGAGTTGGGTCCGAATGGGATCCGGGTGAATGCCATGGCCCCCGGGACCACACTCACCGAAATGGTGGCCCCCGCGTTCACCAAGGAACGAGTGACCGCTCTGGTGGCCTCGACACCTCTGCGGCGCATGGTCGAACACGATGAGTTGGCCAGACTGGCCGTATTCCTCACCAGCGACCTGGCCCGGTGCATCACTGGACAGTTCGTGCTGGCTGATGCCGGGGCGTTCCTGTCCCGTAGCCGTCCGGCCAACGACGAGGGCTTGGTCAACCCACTGGGGGGCTCCAACGCCAGCTGAGTTGAGAGGGGTCTTCCCAGTCCACGTGTCGGGGGATCAGAGTCCCATCTGGTGGTGGGGTGGGAGGTCCCGACGGTCGATAGCGTCGGCCCGCCGGTGGAGCAGGTCGATGGTGGTATCGAGATCCCGGGCGATCACGTACTGACGTTGTGACGCGCACTCCACGACCCACCGACCCATCTCGTCAAGGTCGGCGACCTTGATCTCCCGGCCCGCCTTCTCTAGAAGATCTTTCATCTGAGTGAAGGTCATCGATGCCCGACCGGTACCTCCCCGCACCCGTTCCAGTTCCGTCGGACGGTTCCGGTAGGAGGTAAACAGACCCGTGTCCATTAGGCCCCCTGACGGGTAGAAAACCGACGCACCGACCACTTCGGAGTCCTCGGCCAACTGGTGAGCAAGAGCCTCGGTCAGACAACTGACTGCTGCCTTGGATGAGGCGTATACCGCGGCGTTGGGAACCGGGGCAAAACCCCCGTCGCCGGACGACGTGTTCACCACGTGGCCAGGTTCACCCGACTCGAGCATCCGTCCCACAAACGACATGACGCCATTGGCCACGCCGAACACGTTCACCGAGTAGCACCAACGCCAATCGTTGGGCTCGTGAGTCCACATCCGTCCACCACCGCCTGAACCCACGCCAGCGTTGTTGAACAGCAGGTTGCAGCGACCGTGGGTGGCGTAGACGTGGTCGGCCAGTGCGTCGGTGGACGCGTCATTGATGACGTCGGTGACCACACCGGTGATCCGACCGGGGTGGCTGGCTGAGAGGGCGGCCACCGTCGTGTCCAGCACGTCCTGTTCGATGTCAGCCACCACCACGGTGGCACCGGCCTCCAATAGACCCCGGACGATGCCCCGCCCGATGCCATTAGCTCCACCGGTGACCACGGCGACCGAGTCAGCAACCTCCAACGGCGTCAGGCCACTCATGCCACCTGCACCTGATTCTGGGGCGCCATGCCAGGGCAGCCCTTGGCGGTCTCGGGGATATTGCCGTAGGCGATGCCTGACGCCACGTGGGCCTTGGTCGGACAGTGCTGGTCGGCCAGGGCCTGCAGGGCCGCAACGTCGAACCGGTACAGCCTCGCCACATTGGTGGTCAGGATCTGCGTGGCCTCGTCAGCGGTCATCTCTCCGAATGTGAGCCGCAAGTGCTCATCGGTATTGGGATGCGAGCCCTCGATATGGGGGTAGTCCGATCCCCACATGACCTTGTCGACACCGATCTGGCGCACCACGGCGGCCTCGGTGGGTCGCAGGAAGCTGGCACCCACGTGGCACTGGCGCTGCCAGTACTCCGACGGGGTGAGCGACATCTCGGCGACGGCCGCACCGCCAAAGATGGCCTCCGATCCGTACTTCGAGGTCTTCATCCGGTCGTAGAAGTCATCGAGACGGGCCAGGGTGTCCGGTACCCAGGCCGTCCCACTCTCGGTGTTCACCCACTGCAAGTCCGGATGGCGCTCGAACACGCCCGAGAACATCAGGTGCCATAGCGCCCGCTGGCTCCACCAGGTCACCTCCAGCATGAACATGGCCAACGAAGCCGGGAAATGGTTCCCGAAGTTAGGGGTGGCCCCACCCGAGTGATGGTTCAAGGGCATACCACACGCTTCGGCGGCAGCCCAGATAGGTCGGTAGGCCTTTGAGTAGAGCGGCTCAAACGGCGAATCAGGCGGCGTGCCAGGAAGCAGGATGCCGCCTCGCAGGCCGTTCTCTGCCGCCCACTCGATCTCGGCCACCGACCCCTCGACGTCGCCCAAGAAAATTTGACCGATACCGGCCCTCCGTTCCGGTGCCTCGGATACGAAATCCAGCAGCCACCGGTTGTGAGCCCTCAGGCCGGCCCACCGGTGGCCGTAGTTGTCGCTGTAGGCGGGGGCCTCGAACTGACTGGCTGCCGCCGGAGCAAAGGGCGGTTGGGTGTTAGGGAACAGCACCGCGGCCACCACCCCATCGGCCTCCTGCTCGCGCAGGCGACGGTCGGAGTCGTAGTTGCGGTTTCCGTCGACAGCCGGGTCGCCGTCGACGCCCACATTCAGGGGTGACCGCTCAGCGTCCTTGAACACCTCAGCGGTCCGCCGCTCACCCTCCTCGATGCTGCGGGCCCAGTCGTCAAAGTCCTCGTGGTACCGCTTCTCGAGGTACTCCTTGTAGTCCCACAGGGCGGCACCGCAGTGGGTATCCGCCGAGATGACCACGTGGTGGTCGGACCTGTTCGGCTCCTGATTGCTCTGCTCGGACACTGTTCGTCCTCCGTTTCCCTACTCGCCCGGGTATCGGTACCAGGGCGCCAATCTCAGAAATCTGGTCTCAGCCGTACTGCATCTCGCAGCCGTACTCGTCCAGCCACCAACGGGCGGTGCGGGTGGCGTCGGAAGCAGTGCGCACATTCGGCGACTGTCCCAGGTCTGCGGGGGTAGGACCAATCCGGTCGGCCACGGCTTGCAGGCCGGCCTCGTCGAGGCCGTAGCAGTCAACCGCGTTCAGGCCCAGTAAACGACGGGTGTCCTCGATGGTCGCATCCTGGAAGTCGTTCCTCAGGCGGGCCCGGGTGTTGGGCCACGACCCCTCGGGGTGCGGGTAGTCGGTCCCCCACATGAGGGCATCGATACCGTTGACGTGGCGGCGACGGACCTCCTCGCGTGACATGGTCGAGGCGCCGATGAACACGTTTTCGCCGAAGTACTCCGACGGCAGGCGGGAGATCAGGCCCTTCATCCGGGAACCCATCTTCTTGATCTTGAAACTGGCACCGAAGTTCACGTCGGCCTTCCACAGCAGGTCGCCTACCCAGAAAGACCCACACTCCACCACGGCATACCGCAGGTTCGGGAACTTGTCGAACTTCCCCGAGAAGAGGAGTTGCCAGAGGATCCGGTGGGTCCAGAACGGGACCTCGCTGATGTACATGGCCACGTTGTCGCCGTAGGCGTCGAAGTCGGCTTCCCCCGAATGTGTGTGGACCACCAGGCCGGCATCGGCGCACGCCGCCCAGAAGCGGTCGTAGTGGTCCGAGCCGTAGGGCGGGTGGCCATGCCACAGGGTCGGGACCATTACGCCGCGGATACCGGGCTTGCCGGCCAGTGCTTCGACCTCTCTGACTGCTTCGTCCACGTCGTGGACCACAGGTACCAGCGCTACGCCGGCCCGACGTACCGGGTCGGTGGCACAGAACTCCTCCAACCAGCGGTTGTGTGCGCGGGCGCCGCCGAAGGCCTGGCGGGCATCAGTTATCTGGCCGGCGGCCAGACCGGCACCGAAGGGCGGCGACTCCTGACCGGTCACCGCATCACCGTCAGCGAAGATGATCTCCCCGGCCACCCCGTCGGCGTCCAGCACTGGATCACGCACCTCGGGGTCGTAGGCACCCTGCAGACCCCACTCGTTATCGCCCTCCCATTCGGCGATGAACTCAGCGTTAACCTCTTCAGCAATCTGGCGATGCCGGTGGCGTTCGGCTACGTAGACGTCGAACTCCTCATGCAGCGATGATTCGAGGTAGGGCCGGTACTCCTCGCACTGCAGACCGGCATGGGTGTCCGACGAGACGACGACGTACGGCTCGCTTCCTGTGCTGACTTCCCGTTCCATCGTGTACTCCCCCGGGCCCTGCCCGTGCCTATGGACGACCACCCTCCTTGGACAGCGTCACATGATCTCTTGTACACTGTCGCAGAGAACACGTCCGATGGCAACCCGGGCGGACGACGGAGATCTCATGGCCACCCAGCCACCTCACCAAGCAGTTCCCCAGAGTTCCGGAAGCGATGTCGGTCCGGGCCGTCGAGCCGGGTTGGATGCCGGCGAGATCCTCGACCGGGCCATTGCTCTGGTGGAGGACGAGGGCGCCAGTGCCCTGACCATGCGTCGACTGGCAGCTGAGTTGGGTGTAGCCACCACTTCTATCTACTGGCACGTCGGCAACCGGGACGACCTGGTCACCGCGCTAGTCGAACGCCACGGCGAGCGTCTGGCCCAGCAACAAATCGAGGGCGAAACGGCCCGCGACCGAGTGCAGGCCGTGGCCCGGATGATCTGGAGCAGCGCGGTCGACCACCGGGAGGTCACCCGACTAGCCGCGGCGGCCGGTGCCTCGTCACTGCACGCCCGCCAGCTGGAGTTGGCCATGGCCCGCGAACTTCAGGATGCGGGTGTGGTCGGCCCGACGGCCCGGGACGCCATGCGGGCCATCACAGCCTGCGTCGGAGGGTTCATCGTGGCCACCCTCATCGATGACCGGACGCCTTCGTCCCTGCGGAGGACGTCAGTGCTGGGGGGAGCGGAATCCACTGGCCTCGAACTGTCCACCCTCGAGGCGCTGGCCGAACCGGCCGATCTACCCTCCCTGTTCGAGGCCACCCTGCGAGCCGTCGTCGACTCGGTAGTGCCCGCCGACCTCTCAGCCAACGCCTACCTCTAGGCCCACTTACAGGTCGCCCGTTTGTCGCAGAGCGACGGGATGCTGACCGCCGGGCGACCAGCCCGTTGTAGCGACCCGGCGTTCAGGCGTCGTAGTTGTACGCGGTGGCCTGTGGCTTGACCGGACGGGCCATCCATAGTGGGCGCCGCAGGTTCCCTGGTCCGGGCCCGGGCCGGGTCTTGGCCAACCACTCCTCAAAGATTCGATGTGAGGCCGCGGTGTCGACCACGACGTCACCGTAGGCGTCGCCTTCCTCAGCGGGACCCACGGTGACCCGCTGCAGCCAGCAGTGCATCCCGCTGATCGGGTCAGGCTGCACGGGGAAGGTCAGGTTCTGGTGCACGCCGGTGTCGGTCCACCAGATCAGGCCGGTGTCCGGGTCGTCGCTCTCATAGGCCTCTGCTCCATGCTCGCGCCGCAGGCGCCAGCGACCGTCGTCGTCCTGTCCGATGGACGCCTTGCCGGCCCCCCAGGATCGGGCCTCATCCTCTTCGAGGCGCCACCGGCCCATGTGGTGGCTGGCCGCCACCACTCCGGGACGAATCCCCTCGGTCCGCCACGACTGGATCACGAAGTGGCCGGTCCGCGTGGTGATTCGCACCAGGCCGTTCTCGTCAATGCCCAGTTGTTCGGCGTCCCCCGGGTGCAACCACAGCGGGTGTCGATGGCTGATCTCATTGAGCCACTGGCTGTTGGCGGACCGGGTGTGTATGAGCGTCGGGATCCGGAAGGTCGGCACGAGGATCCGCTCTCCGGCCGTCATGTCCAGGTCCTCCCAGTGGACCTGGCTACGGATGAACGCAGGCATCGAATACTCGGGCCAACCCCAGTCCCGGATGGTCTCTGAGAAGAACTCCAACTTCTTGGACGGCGTCGGGAAGCCGAACTTCGCCTCCCCGTCGATGTCCACGGCCGGTGAGCCGTCTCCGATGAATGGCATGTGGCCGGTGATCTCGTCTAGCGAGTTGTGCGAGCCAGCGGTGCCTGGGCGTCGCCACACGCCAGCTGCATCGCGTACCGCTCCGTTCAGGTCGTCCTCGGACACCTCCCGCTCGTAGACCTGCGTCTGGTCGCCTGGCAGGGCGAACGATCCCTTGCGTCGCATGTACTCCAGCGGGGTCAGACCCTCTTTGGCCGCTGCCTCGGGCAGCCCGGGGACCGAACCCTCGAACAGCATCGAGTAGTACTCGTCGAGGCTGAGCGGGGCGCCCGGATCAGTCTGGCTCTCGAACTGCTGGCGGATGCCGAGCGCCCCGTCGGGGTCGATCCGCCACGACAGGTCGATCCAGAACTCCTGCTCCTCCCACACCTCGCCCGGGTTGGCCTCATGCGTGCGCTCGAAGGTCTCGCCCTCTAGTTCGCGATGGCGACGGTTCACGGGTTGGCGGAAACCGATCCATCGCCCGTTGTGGGTCTCAAAGCTGGATACGTCGTGGCGTTCGGACGCTATGCCCATTGGCAGCACGTAGTCGGCGAACCACGCTGACTCGTTCCATGTCGGGGTGAGCGCCACGTGGCAGCCGACGAGCTCCGGGTCGCGCAGCACCTCCATCCAGGTGAACCCGTCTGGGTTGGTCCACAGCGGGTTGTAGACCCGGGTGAAGTAGGTATCGATGCGGCCCCGACCGGCCTTCAGGAAATGGGGCAGCAGAATCGACAGCTCATGGTGGCTGAGCGGGTACTCGATCGGCCACTGCATCTCATTCCACCGGGCCTGGGGCTTGGGGTGGATCGGGGTGACGGGGATGAACTTGTTCCACCCGTTGGCGTTGGTGCCACCCTCGGTGCCGACCGATCCAGTCAGCACGTTCAGGAACTGCAGGCAGCGGGCCACCATCCAGCCACCCTCGTTGCCGGCTGACGAGGCCCTCCATGTGTGCGACGCGAACTTTCCAAGGCCGTCGCCGATGACCTTGGCCACCTCGAGGATCTGGTCCTCGTGGAGGCCGCACACCCGTGCCGCCTCGGCCGGGGTGTACTCGGCATACTGGTCGATGAGGGCCTGGCGAACGTTGGCGAAGTTGGGCTCCAGGTCAGGTCGGGCCTCGGTGAGGAAGGTCTCCCAGTTGACCCACCGCTCGAAGAAGTCGGCGTCCCAGGTGTCGTCGACCAGCAGCAGCCGGGCAATGGCCAGCAGCATGAACGCTTCGGTGCCGGGCCACGGTGACATCCAGTGGTCAGCCTTGGCCGCCGTGTTGGAGAGTCGCGGATCGACGCAGATGACCGTGGCGCCGTTCTTCTGGCCCTCGATGATCCGTTGGGCGTGCGGGTTGAAGTAGTGGCCGGCCTCGAGGTGCGACGAGATGAGGAAGATGACCTCGGCGTTGGCGAAGTCGGCCGAAGGGCGGTCGAAGCCCATCCACGACGCGTAGCCCACCCGGGCACCGCTGGAACAGATGTTGGTGTGGCTGTTGTGGCCATCGATGCCCCAGC
Organism: Acidimicrobiales bacterium; assembly: GCA_030747595.1. Lineage (NCBI taxonomy): Bacteria > Bacillati > Actinomycetota > Acidimicrobiia > Acidimicrobiales > Acidimicrobiales bacterium. The sequence goes on from JASLKK010000014.1 coordinate 32,734, forward strand.
TGTGGAGGACCCGCTCCATGTAGCTGTCGTCGCCCATCCGACCAACGTGGTACATGATCTCGTCGTGGCGGTCCTCGCGTAATGCCGTGCCGATCCGATCACCGATCTCGTCGAGCGCCTGATCCCACGAGATCTGTTCCCAGAGGCCTTCGCCCCGATCGCCCACACGCTTCATGGGATGCAGGATCCGCTCGGGGTCCTCGGCCTGGTTGATGGTGGCCGGACCCTTGGCGCAGTTGCGGCCGCGGCTCGCCGGATGCACGGGGTTTCCCTCGAATTTGGTGATCTTTCCGGTGTCCTTGTCCACCCATGCCAGCAATCCGCAGTTGGCCTCACAGTTGAAGCAGGTGGTCGGCACCAGACGATGGGCGCGACGCACCTTGGTGGGCCAGGCGGTCGGGTCGAGGGACTCGACGTGGTCCCACGACTCTTCGGGCGGGTAGGCGGACAGGGTCTCGGTCATCTCAGGCTCCGGTGAGGTCAAGGGAGGCGGTAGCTACGAGAGGGGGACCGACTGGCCGGCCCGGACGTAGGCGTCCTCGTAGGCGAACAGGCCGTACAGCGCAGCCAGGGGAACAATGGGCTGGACTGGGCCGGTCCAGTCGAACACGAAATTGCCCAGCAAAATATCCAGACTCAGGAACAACATCGCGAACACAGTGCAGAAGAGCCACTCGCGCCACCGCTTCTTCTGGTCCCCATGACGCAGGTCAGCGAGCGCCATGGTCACGTGTCGGGAGTGGCCACCGCGGAACTCGGCGCCGACAAGGGCGGCGTTGGCCGTCAGACCAGCCAGAAACAGCCACTTGACTGATTCGTGGGACGGCACGTCGAGGAACTGATCGAACAGCGACCACGAGGCCCCACCGGCCATGACGGCCTGGGCCAACAGGATGGGCAACAACAGGGGTTCCTGCCAGAGATCACGACCCTCGCACTGACCGAAGAGGAAGGCCGTGTAGCCCGCGGTACCCAGTGCCAGCAGCACGGTTGGCACCACGAGCACCGGGAGCACACCACCGGCATCAGCCAGGCCGGCCACCCACCACGCGGCCAGACAGACGGCGAAGGCGCCCAGCACCCACGCCCCCTTGACCAGCCACGAGGTCCAGTTGCCCTTCATCAGCAGGTACCAGAACCGCTTCGGCTGCTTGAGGTCACCGACCAGCAGGACGCCGGTCAGCACCAGGAAGACTCCGGCCACCAGCGGCGGAACCACACTGACCACCGATCGCTCGTCACCGTGGCCTAGCACCACCAACAGCGAGGCGACCAGCATCACGCCCGCCGCAATGGCCTTCGTCACCAGGTAGCCCGACACCATCGAACCCCAGACCGGCGGGTGCTGGGTGGTGTAGGCGGTTCGGGCCATGGGCTCGCCGTCGTCCCTGGTGGGCGCGACAGTCAGAGCCACCGGTGTGGGCGTGGAGTGACCGGGGGTGGTGTCGGCCCAGATCAACCCGTCGTCGGAAATGGCTGAGGCGAGCGGGTCCAACGACGAGGCGGTGGCCCCCCTGTAGATGACTTTGGGCCGGGTGTTCTGCTCCGGCGACCGCACCAGGCCCCCGTCGGCGTGCAGCCGGCTGATCTCACTGCCCGGATCGTCGAGGTCGCCCACCCGGATGGCCTGGGTGGGGCACACGATCACGCACGACGGCTCGAGGCCGTCCTCGATCCGGTGGTTACAGAAGTTGCACTTGTGGGCGGTATTGGTTTCGGGGTTGAGATAGATGGCGTCGTAAGGGCAGGCGTTCATGCATGCCTTGCAGCCAATGCAGTCGTCGTCCTGGAAGTCGACCACGCCGTTGTCGGCCCGATACAGCGCCGACGTGGGACAGATGGTCATGCACGGAGCGTCTTCGCACTGGTTGCACCGCATAACCGAGAACAGCCTGTCGGTGTCGGGGTGGGTGCCCGTCTCCACGTATTTGAGCCACGTGCGGTTCACACCCAGCGGCACGTTGTGCTCGCTCTTGCAGGCCACCGTGCAGGCATGGCAGCCGATGCAACTGCTGGAGTCGAGGACGAATCCGAGGCGAGTCACGAGGCCCCTGGGACCATCTGGTGGATACCGGCACACAACAGGTCGACCAGGCGGTCGAAGCTCTCGTCGAGGTCGACGGGATGAGGGTGGCCGTCACCGGACTCGAGGTGGGCGAAGCCGTGGAGGGCGCTTCGCATCGACCGGGCGGCGTGCACCCGGTCGACGTCGGCCAGCCCATAGGCGACCAGCGCCTGACCCAGAACGGCTACGACCCGTTCAACGGCCTCTTCCAGCTCCGCGTCACCGGCACACGGGTAGCGGTCGGTGGCTGCGTAGAGGCCCGGGTGGTCACCGACCATGGCCCGCCAGGCCCGACCCATGGCCCGAACCGCGTCGTCGCCAGCCAGACCCACGGCGGCCTCGCCGAGTCGGCTTGCCAGGATCTCACGGCCCCGGAGTCCGAGTGCCCGGACGAGGGCGTCGTAGCTGTCGATGTGCCGGTACAGGGCAGGCTGACGGACCCCGAGCAGCAAGGCCACCCGGGTGAGGGTCACGGCATCAAGGCCTTCGGAGTCGGCCAGTGCAGCCGCCGAATCCACGACCTGATCGGTGTCCAACGTCCGGCGGCTCATGGTCGAACCCTAGTGTTAGAGACTCTCACGTGCCAGTTAGAGGGAGCCACATTTACTGCAACACCATCTCTCTCTTCATGTTGCTCACCACACCACCAGCCCGGCACCAACGGTCACCAGCACGGCACCCCACATGGCCCGTGGGCCGAGGGATTCCCGGGCAATGAGCACGCCTAGGACCACCGAAACCTGACGGAGTCCGGTCACCTGCCCGGCCTGGGCCTGCTGGAAGGCCATCAGGATCAGGCCGTACGCCCCGCCCTGCCCGACGCCCACCACCGCGGCATGGCCCAGCACCGGTCGAACCCGGTCCATGCCGGGACGCCTCACCGTCAGGACACCTACCGAACTGATGATCATGATCACCGACATGTAGCCCATGGCCCCGGTGAGATCGACAGAGCGTGCATCGATCAGGGAGTAGCCCACCGTGCACAACCCGGTCGCCGCGGCCAGCACTACAGCCCGAAGCTCTTGACGCTGTGTTCCCACCCCGGCCAGCGAGAGCAGGCCGACGACCAGGACGACCAGACCCATCGCCGTGAACGCCGACGGGGTCTCGTCGAGGAGCAGCCAACCCCCGAGGCCGACCAGCAGAGGGGCCGTGCCGCGCGCGATCGGGTAGGCCACACTGAGGCTCCCCGCCCGGTAGGCCGAACCGAGCAGGCCCATGTACAGGCCTTGGGCCAACGACGAGGCCAGCACCCAACCCATCACCTCGCCCGGTGGGTCGACCACCGCAGCGGGCAGCAGCACGATCCCTACGAAGAGGTAGGCCAGCGCGATGACCACTTCTGGGTCACCCCCCCGATGCAGGCGGGCGTTCCAACCGGCGTGGAGGACCGTCGAGGCCAGCACGAGGAAGACGGCAGACAGCGACACCGGTACGTCTCCTGTTCCCGTATTCCGGTCAATCAGGTGCCGATAGCGCCGCTTGAGCGCGCCTGCAGCCCGGCGATGACCGCCACGTCGACGATGTCAGCCGCCGAACAGCCCCGCGACAGATCGTGCAGGATCCCGTCCAGCCCCTGGAGGAGCGGCCCATAGGCCCGGGCGCCGCCGAGGCGCTCGGTGACCTTGTAGGCGATATTGCCGCTGTCCAGGTCGGGGAACACGAAGACGTCCGCCGCGCCGGCCACCGGTGACCCAGGGGCCTTGACGGCCGCCACGGAGGGAACGATCGCCGCGTCGAACTGCAGCTCTCCGTCGACGGTCAGATCGGGCCGCCGGTCGGCGACCAGTGCCGTGGCGGCCCGCACCTTGTCCACCCGGGGATGTTCGGCACTGCCCTTCGTCGAAAAAGAGAGCATGGCCACCCGGGGTAAACCGCCCCCGGAGACTGGACCGGCCAACCCGGTCCAGGTGTCGGCCGTCGAGGAGGCGATGGTGGCCAACTGGGACACATCGGGGTCGGGCACCACGCCGCAGTCTCCGTAGGCCACCAACCGGCCATCGGCCAGAACCATCAGGAAGCAGCTCGAAACCATCTCCACTCCGGGGGCCACCCCCAGAACCTTGAGTCCGGCCCTTAGGACGTCGGCCGTCGACCGGGTGGCCCCGGCCACCGCGGCGTCAGCTGCTCCGGATCGCACCAGCACTGTGGCCGCCACGATCGGGTCGCTCACGTCTAGGCCTGCATCCTCGGCCCTGGCGATCGCTTCGGCCTGTTGACCGTCGCTACGGTCCACGATCGGATGGACGGGCTGCACAAGCTCTTCGTCCACCAACTGGATGGCCGCGAAGTCGGCTCGGGGGTCACCTAGATCAGCCAGCACCACCCGCGCCGGATCTGTCGCAGCCAGCTCGTACCACCCGGAAACAACCGCCGGGACGTTTGAACTCCCCGGGGAACTCACCGGGCGGGAATCTCCGGATGAGCTCAACCCTTGCCACGCCAAGGGATGAGGCGCCGCTCCAGGAAACGCATGGCCAGGTCCATGGCCACACCGATGACCCCGATGACGATGATCGACACGACTACGACATCCATCCGGAAGAACTTCGAGGCAGCAAAGATCATTGCTCCGAGGCCGGTGGTCGTCCCGGTCAACTCGGCGGCCACCAGGGTTCCCCAGCACACACCGAGGGCGACCCGCATGCCGGTGAATATGTCTGGCAGCGCGTTGGGGAGAATCACGTACCGCAGGATCTGCCACTTGTTGGCACCCAGGGAATAGGCGGCGTGGACCTTCGAGCCCCGCACGCCGAGTACCCCGGCCCGAGCCGCGATGACCATGATCCATACCGCAGCGAAGAACAAGAGGTTGACCTTGGAACCCTCGCCGATGCCGAACCACACGATGAACAGCGGCAGCAGGGCCAGAGGTGGCACAGGACGCAGCAACTCGACGATGGGGTCGAAGATGCCCCGTAGCCGGTTGGACAGGCCCATGGCGAAACCGACGGGCACACCCACGATCACCCCGTAGACGAGACCCTTGAGGACCCGCCAGAGACTGGCCCACGTGTGGTCCCACAGGCTGACCCGGCGGTAACCGTCGGTCGCCAACTCGACGAAGGCGTCCCACGTCTGACGCATCGATGGGAACGTCCGGTCGTTGATCATCGGTTCGGTTCCGCTCTTGATCCACCACCAGATGAAGGCCACGAACAGCAGTGAGGCGACGCTCCAAAGCGGGGAACCCTTGACCTCCGAGGCATCGCCGAAGGTCACGGTCTTGCGGCCACTGGCCCCCTTGCGAACCGCTCCCGCGTGGCCGGCGAGCCTGCTGGGGATGCTCACGACACACCTCCATCGTGGCCCATGATCTGCTCCTCCATCTCCCAGATGAGCGACAGCAACTCCTCGCGCTTCTCGATGAACTCGGGCGAGGCTTTCATCTCACGGGGATCGACGTGGAGCCCCTTGGCCGCGAACGGCAACTCGTATTCGCGCTCCACGCGACCCGGACGCGGAGCCATCACGAAGAGGCGATCACCCAGGTAGAGGGCCTCCTCCACGCTGTGGGTGACCAGAACGATCGTCTTGCCCGTCTCCTGCCAGAGCTTCAGGATGAGACTCTGCATCTTCTCCCTGGTGAGGGCATCGAGGGCACCCAACGGCTCGTCCATGAGGATGATCTCAGGATCGTTGGCGAGGCATCGGGCCAGGGCGACCCGCTGCTGCATGCCACCGGAGAGTTCGTAGACCGCCTTGTCGCCGAAGCCCTGCAGACCCACCGTGGCCAGCAGGTCCTGGACCAACTCGTTGGTCTCGGATCGCTTCTTTCGGTTCATCCGGGGTCCAAAGGCCACGTTCTGAGCCACCGACTGCCACTCAAACAGGGCGCCCTGCTGGAAGACCATGCCCCGCTCTTGGCCGGGCCCCCTGATGGGGTCGCCACCGAGGGTTACCGACCCCGACGTGGGAGCCAGGAAGCCGGCGATGATGTTGAGCAACGTCGTCTTGCCGCACCCGGAGGGCCCAAGCAGCGTCAGCAACCGCCCGGCCTCGAGGTCGAACGAGACGTCGTGCAAGGCCTGAACCGAGCCACCCTTCGGCAACTCGTAGACCATGCCCAGCCCCTCGACTGAAAGATTCTTCACGTTTCGGTCCCCCTCAGTACCGGTGTCGTTCCCCGACCGATCCCTGTCGGTCTAGTCGTTGTCGCCCAGCCATGCATCGACCCGGTCGATCACCCGGTCGATCCGGGCCACCAGGTCGTCGATGATCGCACGGTCTGCGACCAGCGGTGGCGAGATGGTCAGGCCGGTGTAGCCACGATCATCGGGCCGCACCGTCATCCGCTCTTCGCGGACGAAGCCGCCCAACGCCCCGCCCCGCAGGCCGGTCTCCTGGGTGGGGCTGAGGTCGCGGTCGTCAGCCGAGTCAGCGCAAAGGTCCACGGCGTAGAAGTAGCCGGTGCCCCGAACCTCGCGGACCGACCGATGGGCACCACCCATCGCCTGCAACTGCTCGGTGAAGTAGCCCTCGTTGTCCAGCACATGCTGCAACACGCCCTCGTCACGCATGGCAGTCATGTTGGCCACGGCCACCGCAGTGGCCACCGGATGCCCACCGAACGTCGAGCCGTGCACGTACGAACCCATGGGCGAGTCGAACAGCTCCTCGACCAGCTGGCCACGGATGACCACCCCGCCGAGCGGCTGGTAGGCAGAAGTAACGCCCTTGGCGAAGGTGATCATGTCGGGCACCACGTCCAGACGCTCGCTGGCGAACCAGTGGCCGAACCGACCGAACGAGCAGATGACCTCATCGGCCACCAGCAACACGCCATACCGGTCGCAGATGCGACGAAGCTCCTGCCAGTAGCCGTTGGGCGGCACCAGGGCACCACCACCGTTCTGAACCGGTTCGCCGATAACCATCGAGATGGTCTCGGGGCCCTCGGCCAGAATCATCTCCTCGATGGCCTGCACACAGGACAGTTCTGCGGCCGGGGTGCCGACCGGAGAGGTGCACTCACGGGTATTGGAGACATGGCGGGTGCCGTCCCACAGCATCGGCAGATACGGATCCCGGAACTTGGGGATACCGGTGACCGAAAGCGCCCCCAGCGTCGTGCCGTGGTAGGCCCAGTTACGAGAGATGACCTTGTAGCGAGCCTCGTCTCCCCGGGCCAGGTGATAGTTGCGGGCGAACTTGATGGCCGACTCCACAGCTTCGGACCCCGAGCTCACGAAGAACGTCTCGCTCAGATCCCCAGGGGCAAAGCCGGCGATCATCTCCGCGGCCTCAATGGCTGGCGGGTGAGCGAACCCCCAGTTGGTGGAGTAGGCAAGCTTGTTCATCTGCTTGGCCGCCGCGTTCGATAGATCGGGCCGACCGTGACCGATGTTCACGCAGAACAGACCGGCTAGGCCATCGAGGTACTCGACTCCGTCGGCGTCGTAGAGGTAGCAGCCCTCAGCTCGTTCGATGATGGGCAGGGCATCGTTCTGCCATGCCGCCTTCGGTGTGAAGTGGGGTACGAGATGCTTCTGGGCGAGTTCTCGATGGGTGCTCATGGATCCTCCGCTGGGGATGCGGTCGTACACTGCGCGGACCGGTCGTAGGTGACTGGCGTCACTGACGTTAGAGCCTGTAACGTAATCGCTAAGTCTTCTAACAGCAAGGGCCCGGAGCGACGACCCCCCAACCGGGCGGAAACACCGGCAACCCGAGATCCCCGGAGTCCCTCCACATGGCCAAACAGATCCCCGAGCGGGCCCAGGTCGTCATCATCGGTGGTGGCATCGTGGGTGCCAGCATCGCCTACCACCTCACCGAGTTGGGTTGGACCGACGTCGTCCTACTGGAACGCAACACGCTAACCAGCGGCACCACCTGGCACGCCGCTGGCCTCGTGGGCTGCCTTCGGGCCACCCAGAACATGACCCGACTGGCCGCCTACTCCGCCGAGTTGTACGAGTCCCTCGAGCGCGACATGGGACATGCAACCGGCTTCAAGAAGGTCGGATCGCTCAGCGTCGCCGACAACCCGGAACGCATGGAGGAGTTGGTGCGCGGTGCCGGCATGGCCAACACGTTCGACGTTGAGGTGGAAGTCATATCCGCTGACGACCTGTGCGCCCGCTATCCGCTGTTGAACCCCGACGGCATCGTGGGAGGTGTCTGGCTACCCGGCGACGGTCAGGCCTCGCCAGTGGACACCACCATGGCCATGGCCAACGTGGCCAAGGAGAGGGGCGCCCGGATCTTCGAGGGCGTATCCGTCGAACACATCCGCACCACCGATGGCCAGGCGGTCGGCGTCGACACCGACCAGGGACCCATCGACGCCGAGCACGTGGTCACCGCGGCCGGCATGTGGTCCCACCAATTGGGCCGTGACGTGGGAGTCAACATTCCGCTGCACGCCTGTGAGCACTTCTATCTGGTGACCGAACCGATCCCCGATCTGCCCTCTGGCCTGCCGGTGCTGCGCGACACCGACAACTGCATCTACGTCAAGGAAGAGGCCGGTCGGCTCATGGTCGGGGCCTTCGAACCAGTGGCTAAGCCGTTCGGCATGGCCGGCATTCCCACTGACCGTCCGTTCATGCAGCTAGACGAGGACTGGGACCACCTCGCCCCGGTCTATGAGGCGGCCTGTGAACGCCTTCCCGTACTCGAGAACATGGGCATCCGACTGTTCTTCAACGGCCCAGAGTCGTTTACCCCCGACGACCGCTACCTGCTCGGCGAGACCCCTGAACTTCGCAACCACTGGGTGGCCACCGGGTTCAACTCGATAGGGATGCAGTCAGCCGGGGGTGCCGGAAAGGTACTGGCCGAGTGGATGGTCCACGGTCGGCCACCAATGGACCTGTGGGACGTCGACGTCCGACGCATGCAACCCTTCCAGACCAACCGGCGCTATCTCCACGATCGTTCTGTGGAGGCCCTCGGCCTGCTGTACGCCATGCACTGGCCATTCCGCCAGGTCGAGACGGCCCGCGGTGTACGCCACTCGCCGTTCCACGACCGTCTGGCCGACCTCGGTGCCTGCCATGGCGAAGGCGGCGGCTGGGAACGACCCAACTGGTACGCCCCCGAGGGCGTGGAGCCGACCTACGAGTACACATTCGGTCGCCAGAACTGGTTCGAGTACTCGGCCGACGAGCATCGGGCGTGCCGAGAGGGCGCGGCGCTGTTCGACCAGACCTCGCTGGCCAAGCTGCTCGTCCAGGGACCGGACGCCTGCGCCGTGCTGAACCGGATCTCGTCGGCCGACGTGGACGTCGAACCAGGCACGTCGGTGTACACCACATGGCTGAACGACCGGGGCGGCATCGAAGCCGACCTGACCGTCAACCGCCTCGACGACCACCGCTTCCTGGTGGTGACCGCCTTCTCTACCCAGATCAAAGACGCTGACTGGATCTCGCGCCATACCCCCGACGACGCCCGCATGACGGTCACCGACGTGACCTCCGCCTGGGCCGTCCTGGGCGTCTTCGGACCCGAGGCCCGCAACATCGTGGCGCCACTGACCGACGCCGACCTGTCCAACAAAGCCTTCCCGTTCGGCACCCTCCAGGAAATCGACCTCGGCTACGCCCGTTCCATCGCCGTGCGCCGCACCTACATGGGGGAGCTGGGTTGGGAGCTGTACGTACCCACCGAGTTCGCCCTCGGGGCCTTCGACGCACTCTGGGAATCCGGTGAACCACGGGGTCTCACGCCGGCCGGCTACCACGCCATGAACTCACTGCGCATGGAGAAGGCCTACCGCCACTGGGGCGACGACATTGCCGAGGAGGACACCCCCCTCCACGCCGGCCTGTCGTGGGGCGTCGCATTCGACAAGCCGGGTGGCTTCATCGGCCTCGATGCCTTGATGGCCCAGCGCGAAACCGGGGTGGATCGACGCCTCGTGCAGTTCCGCCTCGACGATCCAGCGCCGCTGCTCTACCACGACGAACCCGTGTACCGCGACGGCGTCCTGGTCTCGAGGATTACCTCGGGCATGTACGGCCACACGATCGGCGGCGCCCTGGGCATGGGCTACGTGGGATGTGAGCCCGACACCCCCCGCGCCCAGGTAATCGAAGGCACCTTCGAAGTCGACGTGAACGGCACCCGAGTTCCGGCAACCGCCTCATTCCGCCCGTTCTACGACCCAGACAGCAGCCGGGTGCGCCTCTAGGCCAACTCCCCAACGCCCCCACCCAACGGGGTGGCGATCAGCGTCGCCAACGCCTCGGCCAGCGCAGCGCGTTCGGTCGGGGACAGGCCTTCGTACTGAGTCTGCTCAAGCGCGTACTGGCCTTCGTAAGTCTCACGCACAGCAGTCTCACCGGACGGCGTCAGTGACACGGTCACCACCCGCCGATCGTCATCTCCGCGCGTCCGCTCCACCCGGCCGTCTCGCTCCAAGGTGTTCACCACGCTGGATACCGACGCCCTCGACAAGCCGGCCAACAGGGCGATCCGGTGAGCGGGAAGGGGTCCGCTGGACCAGAGGGTGAACAGGATCCGGAAGCCGGCAGTGGTCAAGCCCCGGGGACGGTGCACGGTGGACTCGACGTGGCGACTGAACCGGTTAGCGGCCCGAGTGAGGACGAACGAGAGGCGGAAGAGGTCGAGGTCGACATCGGGCAGCGCATCGGCCACCTTCTCGGTGGCCCGCTCCAGAAACGGATCAGCGCGGAGCTCGTCAGTCACCGTTGAGTCTCCGCTGGCCCTGGTCAGGAGCCGGCTGCAGCCAGGCCTGCTTCGTCGCCTAGATAGGCGGCGATCACCGCAGGGTCTCGCTGCACATCAGCCGGCGAGCCCTCAGCAATCCGTTGTCCGAAGTCCAGCACCAGTACCCGGTCGGCTATGTCCATGACCAGGCCCATGTCGTGCTCCACCAGGACGATCGTGATACCGAGCTCCTCCCGGATGTCGAGGATGAACCGGGCCATGTCCTCGGTCTCCTCCAGATTCATTCCGGCCACAGGCTCGTCCAGGAGGAGCAACTCGGGCTCCATAGCCAGTGCCCGACCCAGTTCCACGCGCTTCTGGAAGCCGTACGGCAGCAGCGCCACCGGGTGCTTACGCCACTGCTCGATCTCTAGAAAATCGATGATGTCCTCTACGGCCCGCCGGTTATCAATCTCTTCGCGCTTAGCCGGCCCGAACCACAGGGCTCCGGCCAACCACGACCGCTCCATACGAATGTGACGGCCCAGTAGGAGGTTCTCCAACACCGTCATGTGCGGGAAGAGCTCGATGTTCTGGAACGTACGGGCGATGCCCCGTTCGGCCACCCGGTCCGGGCGGCTACCCATAATCGACTCGCCCTTCCACCGGATGTCGCCCGTCTGAGGGTGGTACACCTGGCTAATGCTGTTGAAGATCGAGGTCTTGCCGGCCCCATTGGGACCGATTATGGCGAACAGCTCTCCCGTGCCTACCTGGAAGGACACGTCGGTAATGGCCTTGACGCCCTTGAACGACAGGCTGATGCCGTCAACCTCCAGAAGCGGGTCGGCCAGCCGGGATTCGGTCACGACAGCCACCGCTTACGCCGCTTGTAGTGCTTCACATCGCGGAACGACTTGCGTTCACCCTCGTCTCCGTGCAGGCCCAGATAAAACTCTTTTACGTCCTCGTCCTTTAGGAGCTTGGCCGCCTCGCCATCCATGACAACCTTTCCGGTCTCCATGATGTAGCCATAGTCCGCGATCGACAGGGCCATGTTGGCGTTCTGTTCGATAAGAAGGACGCTGGTCCCAGACTGGTTGATCTCGACGATGTGGTCACGGATTTGTGCCACCAACTTGGGAGCAAGGCCTAGGGATGGTTCGTCGAGGATCAGCAACTGCGGGTTGGACATTAGGGCTCGACCAATGGCCAGCATCTGCTGTTCACCACCCGATAGATACCCCGCCGTCGAATTACGGCGCTCGGCCAGAATGGGGAACATTGTCATCACCCGTTCGTGTGACTCGGCAATTGCCTTGCGGTCGTTACTGGTAATGCCCCCGGTCACGAGATTTTCGTCAACCGTCAATTCGGCGAACACACGGCGACCTTCCATCACCTGCGAGATCCCCAATCGCACAATTTGTGCCGGTTCTAGACCGTCGATGCGATCACCATCAAGAGTGACGGTTCCTTTGGTGACCTTGCCCTCATGAACGTCTAACAATCCGGTGATGGCTCTGGTAGCCGTGGTCTTTCCGGCACCGTTGGCTCCCAGGAGAGCGACAATCTGCCCATCTCGCACTTCAATTGACAGGCCGCGAAGGACGAGGATCACCTCGTTGTATACGACCTCCAAATTCGCGACTTCAAGCATCAAGAGCCTCTAGTGGTGATCTTTCGATTGCCACTGTGGACTGAGGGGGTGGCCGGTGTGTCGGCCACCCCCTCGTTCCATCAGTATTCGGTTCCTCTACAGGGGATCAGCCAGCTGAGAAGCAGGCGCCCTCATAGACGTGATCGCGGGCCTGGTCCGACATGATCGGACCGCCACCCAGCATTACCGAACCTGTGCTTCCGCCACCGGCAACAGTGGCTTCAGCATCAAATAGGTCGGCCTGGATGTCAAAGATGTACGACTCCCTCACGATGAAGTCATTCACCTCGCCGCCGTAACCCTGGTTGGGAGCAAGGCCCTGATAGTCCACGACCGTCTCATTGGCCGCCACAATCACGCCGGCTCGGGTCATGTCCTTGTTGTTAGCTGCGGTCTCAAGGATCTGGTGCGTAGCCATGGCTTCAGTCCAACCCACTGCGTAGACATCCGAAAGAGGCTTGTCCGGGATTCGTGCCTGAAGCTCTGCCACCATCGTCTCCATGCCTGATGTACCACCGGTGTTCCACGTCGGCACATAGCTCGACTGGTAGTAGACCGCGTCGAGCGCCGGTGCCAACGGCGTGGCCAGAAGCACGTAGTTGTAGGTAGGCGAGTTACCCGACCAGATCGGCATGAACCCCTGAGCAGCGGCACCGCCGAAGATCTCGGCGAACACCCCTGGCCCCACAGTTGCCCATACCAGATTTGCCCCCGACTCAATCAGGCCTGCAATGACAGGCGTCTGATCGGCACCAGGGATGGCCGCTCCTTCTCCGTCATAGACGACTTCAATACCAAGGGCCTCAGCAGCCATCTTGGCACCGGTCGCGCCATCCTGCCCGTACTCACCCGGGTAGGAGATGACGGCGAGCTTGGTGTCACCCTCAACGACATTATTTGACAACCAGTCCACAGCGTTCATCGACTCATAGCAGTAGTTGGTGTATGACTCGAAAACGTTCTGGCCAAACGCCGGATCAGGCCAACCCGAATACCACGACAACGGAATAGCTCCCAGGCCGTCTTCAACCAACGCCTCGGCGATCGCCGCCGTGTGGGGCGAGCCGGTCGACTGGCTGAGGAACACCACGCCAGAGTCCTTGTCCTTCATCGCTTCGTAGCGTTCAAGGTGGGTCGGCACGTCGTAGCCGTTATCCAGTACGACGAACTCGACCTGCTTGCCGTCAATACCACCGTGATCGTTGACCATGTCCCAGTAGGAAGTCTGGGCATCAATGATCTGGATGACCAGTGGGGCAAAAATTCCACTGAGGTCAGCAATAGCGCCGATCCGGATGGTGTCATCTGTGACCCCATAGTCGTAGAGCGTTTCAGCAGCGACCGGGGCCTCGGGGCAGACACCCTGATCGGCTGAAGCCCATCCAGTCCAACGGGCACAGTTGTCGGCCAACCACAAGGCAGCCGCATCCTCAGGC